>JAFASN010000118.1 GCA_019244415.1 Verrucomicrobiota bacterium
ACGGGATCCCTCGACTTCGCTCGGGATGACGGCGGAATAGCGATGAGTACCACCACCTTCCTCCTCCTCACTTCGCTGCTGAAAATCATTGGTATCGTTTTCCTCGTTATTCTCCCGATGGTTTCCTACGCTGTGTACGCCGAGCGGCGCGTGAGCGCATTAATCCAGGATCGCCTCGGCCCAAACCGCGTCGGTCCCGCCGGCCTGCTCCAGCCGCTGGCAGACGCGATGAAATTCCTGCTCAAGGAAGACTACACCCCCGAGCACGTGAACAAATTCTACTACTGGCTGGCGCCGTGTCTTGCGATGGTGCCCGCCATCACCACCATCGCGGTCGTACCGTTCGGCAGCACATTGTTCGGGGCGCCGATGGTCATAGCCGACATCAACGTGGGCGTACTTTTCGTCTTCGCCATCGCCTCGCTCGGCGTTTACGGCATCGTCATCGCCGGCTGGTCATCCAACTCCAAGTACCCATTCCTCGGCGGCGTTCGTTCGAGCTCGCAAATGATCTCCTACGAGCTCTCGCTCGGGCTCGCCGTCATTCCCATTTTCCTGCTCGTGGGCAAACTCCGTCTTACCGAGATTGTGCAGTACCAAATCGAACACGGCTGGATGTTGTTCCCATTCGCGGGTGACTGGACAAATCCGGCGCGCTGGCTGCTCACGATCCCGCTGTGGATCTCGTTCGCGGTCTTCTCGATTGCTGTCTTCGCTGAAACAAATCGTTTGCCGTTCGATCTACCGGAAGCGGAAACAGAGCTGGTGGGCGGTTACCACACTGAGTACGGCTCCATGAAATTCGCGCTCTTCTTTCTCGGTGAGTACGCGGCCATGATCACTGGCTCTGCCATCATTGTCACGCTGTTCCTCGGTGGCTGGCATTTCCCCGGAATTCCCGATGGCTCACACGGCTGGATTTTTGGCCTGATCAACATCTTCGTCTTCTTCGCCAAAGTTGCCGCGCTGCTCTTCGTTTTTATCTGGGTGCGATTTACCCTGCCCCGCTTCCGCTACGACCAACTCATGCGTCTAGGCTGGGTGTTCTTCTTCGAGATCGCGCTCGTGAATATCTTCCTGGTCGCTGGATTGCTGACTGTTCTTCCGAATCGAATTTGAAAGCCAGAAACCCAGAAAGGATCTTGAATTCGCGGCTGCATCGCCGCGTACGCTTTGTCGCTCGTTTCTGGTTTTCTGGTTTTGAAATTTAACCTTTATGGCTTTCGCTGTCGCACGTCCCAAACTCACCTGGCCCGAGCGCCTCTTTCTGCCGCAGATTTTCGCCGGGATGGCGATTACGCTGAATCATTTCAAAAACATGCTCTTGGGCCGCACCAAAGTGACCGTGCAATACCCGGAGCAAAAGCTCGATTCCACGCTGCCGTCGTACTACCGCGGCGCGCCGGCGTTGGTGAAGGACGAAAGCGGGCGAATCCGCTGTGTCGCGTGTCAGCTTTGCGAATTCATTTGCCCTCCGCGGGCCATCAAAATCGAGCCCGGCGAAATCCCGCCGGCCGATCGCTTCCGCAAAGTGGAAAAATTTCCGCGCGAATTCGACATCGACATGATCCGCTGCATTTACTGCGGCATGTGCGAAGAAGTCTGCCCTGAGCAGGCGATTTTCCTGCGCAAAGATTACGCCATTACCGGACTCACCCGCGCCGAGATGGTACACAACAAGGAGAAGCTGCTCGAGATCGGCGGTGTCATGCACGGCGTGGTGCTGAAATGGAATGAAAAAAAGTGAGGTGAATTGCCGAGTGCCGATTGCCGAGTGCCGACTGAATAGGTCTGCTGTGCAATCGGCAGTCGGCAATCGAAAATCGGCACTCTAGCGATGCCTTCGGTACTTTTCTGGATTTTTGCCGCTGTCATGCTCGTCTTCGGCGTGCTTGTGGTGGTGAATCGTAATCCGGTTGCGAGCGCGCTTAGCCTGGTCGTCTGCTTCCTCGGACTTTCAGCCCTCTTCATGTCGTTGAACGCCTACTTCATCGGCATCATTCAGGTGCTCGTTTACGCCGGAGCAGTCATGGTACTTTTTTTGTTCATCATCATGCTGCTGGACTTGCGCGCGGAGGAGTGTCGCAAAATGAATTGGGTCGCATTTGCCGGCAGCGCTCTCGTTGCCTTCTGCCTGCTCATTCAGCTACTGACGGTGATTGGCCGTACTCGGATCGCTCACGAACATTTCCCCGCCCTGGCGGCGCCGGTGGATGACGTCCGCAACATCGGCCAGCTGCTTTTCAGCAGCTACAATCTGCCGTTGCAGGTCATCGCTGTGCTCGTTTTGGTCGCGACGATCGGTGTCATCATCTTGAGCAAACGCCAGCTGCGATAATGATGACGCTTGGGAGTTATCTTGTCGTTAGCGCGGTGCTCTTCACGATCGGCTTCGCCGGCGTTTTGCTGCGACGCAACATCATCATCATTTTCATGTCGCTCGAGCTGATGCTCAATGCCGCGAACCTGTCTCTGGTGGCGTTTTCGCGCTTTCGCGTGAGCCCCGCTGGGCTGCCTGAGTACCACGCGGAAATGCTTGTCTTTTTCGTCATCACCGTCGCGGCTGCGGAAGTGGCGGTCGGCCTCGCGATCATCGTCGCCCTTTATCGCGCGCGCCGCACCACGCACATCGACGACATTAACCAGCTGAAGTTTTAACCCGCGAATCACGCGAATCGACGCGAATGACGAACATACTTCTGAAGGCTGAAAGCTACGCAATTGCCGGAGGTCTCTTTGCGGTTTACAACGCCAAGCGTTGTAAGTTTCTCGCCTTTCTTCGCGTGATTCGCGGGCAGATCCCATGAGCGTCCTTCCCTGGTACGCACTCCTGCTCCCGCTATTTGCCAGCGCGATTATCGTTCTGCTCACGCAACGGGCGCGCAACGCCAGCGCGTACATCTCAGTTGCCGCCGTTCTGATCAGCTTCATTTGCAGCTGCATCATTTTTTCGCGGCCGAATATCAGCGCGGCGCAGCTTACCTGGATTGACGTTCCAAATTTTCTGCGTGTGCCGATCGCGTTCACCCTCGATCCGCTAAGCAAAACCATGCTTCTCATCGTGACGGGCGTCGGCACCCTCATCCACGTTTACTCCCTCGGGTACATGCGCGATGACGCCGGAAAATCCCGCTATTTCGCCGCGCTCTCTTTCTTCATCTTCTCCATGCTCGGCATCGTGCTGGCGAACAATTTCATCATGATGTTCATCTTTTGGGAGCTGGTGGGCGTGAGCTCGTACTTGCTCATCGGCCACTGGTTCGAGCGCGACGCCGCGGCCGACGCGGCGAAGAAAGCTTTTATCACGAACCGAATCGGCGACTTCGGTTTCATGCTCGGCATTCTCATGGTCTGGAGCGCAACCGGTTCGGTGATTTTCAACGACATCGCGCCACACATTGCGCGCATCACGGCCAACCCGACGTTCCTAACGATTTGCGTCCTGCTCATCTTTTGCGGCGCGGTCGGCAAATCCGCACAGTTCCCGCTCCACGTCTGGCTGCCGGACGCGATGGAAGGGCCGACTCCCGTCTCCGCGTTAATCCATGCCGCCACCATGGTCGCAGCCGGCGTTTACATGCTTGTGCGCGTAAGTTTCCTCGTTCAGGCGTCACCTGAGGCGCTGCGCGTGATCGCATGGATCGGTACGATCACCGCCGTGATGGCCGCGCTTATAGCCACGCAGCAGGACGACATCAAACGCATTCTCGCCTACTCCACTCTTTCACAGCTCGGCTACATGATCATGGCTGTTGGCCTCGCTTCGGACGAAGCGGCGATGTTCCACCTTTTTACCCATGCATTCTTCAAAGCGCTGCTCTTCCTCGGCGCCGGCTCAGTCATCATCGCGCTGCACCACGAGCAGAACATCTGGAAAATGGGCGGCCAGGGTAAGAATATGTTTCTCACTTTTGTCACTTTCGCCTGCGGCACCCTCGCGATTATCGGCTGCCCGCCATTCGCCGGATTCTTCAGCAAGGACGCCATCCTCGCGCTCGCGTGGGAGCGCGATCGCCTGATTTTTGTCCTCGCCCTTTTCACCGCGCTTCTGACCGCGTGGTACATGGTGCGGCTGCTCGTCGTCGTGTTTCTTGGCAAAGGTCGAACCCAGACGGCGCGCGCCAGCCAGGAGTCATCGAACATCATTCTGCTGCCGCTTGTCATTCTCGCCCTGCTCGCGTTGATCGGCGGCTTGAACTTCTTCGCGCGGCATTTTCTTGTGCTGCCACATGAAAACAGAGCCGGCGCGCTTGTCCCGGTGCTCGCGCTCGGAGCGATGATCGCCGGGGCAGCTGCGGCGATCGTACTTTACCGAGGACGCAACGAAGACCCGATCTCGATCGCCGTGTTGCGCAACAAATTCTACTTCGACGAAATATACGCCGCGTTGATTAGCCTTACCCAGGGATCACTCGCACGCCTCGCGGCATTCATCGACCGCTGGCTGATCGACTTCGTTGTCGTGCGCGGCTCGAGCAAAGCCACGTGGGGCGTGGGCACGCTCGTGCGCCTGGTGCAGGTGGGGAACTTGCAAGCCTACGCGTTCATCTTCGGGCTCGGCATTATCTGGATCATTTATTTCGCAATCTTCCGCTGATGCTGCTGCTCATTGTTTTTCTTCCGATTATCGCCTCGGCCGCTCTCCTGCTCGGCGCTCCGGCACGTGCCACTGCGCTCGGCGCATCAGCAATCACACTCGTACTCAGTGTCCTCGCATTTTTTGACTATGATCACGCGCAAGCAGGCTTCGCTTACGTGCGTTCTTTTCCAATCTCGACGGATTTGCGCCTGAACTTTGCTGTGGGCGCGGACGGCCTCAGCCTGACTATGATTTTGCTCTCGAGCGTCGTGCTGCTCGCGGCCGTGTGGTTTACCGGGAAAGTCGATCGCTACGAAAATGCGTTTTATGCCTGCCTGCTTCTGATCGCAGCGGGCGCGATCGGCGCCTTCGCCTCGCTCGATCTGCTTTTCTTCTACGCCTTCCACGAGCTGGCCTTAATTCCTACGTTTCTACTCATCGGGATTTGGGGCAGCGGTAATCGTCGTGCTGCCGCATGGAAAGTGACTATTTATCTCGCGCTCGGCAGTTTCGTTTTGCTGATTGGTTTAATCATGCTTTATCGCGCGCTGCCGGCAGCGACGCGGACCTTCGATTTGCGCGCGATCCAGGCTGCCGCTTCCGCCGGACAAATCGCGCCCGCGATGCAATCGCCAATCTACCTTTGGCTGCTCGCCGGATTTGGCACGCTCATCTCTCTGGTCCCATTTCATACGTGGGCGCCGGAAGCGTATGCCAGCGCCCCCGCCCCGGCGGCGATGTTGCACGCGGGCGTACTCAAGAAGTTCGGGCTCTACGGGCTCCTGCGCATCGCGTTGCCGATGCTGCCCGACGCCGTTCGCCAATGGTCAAATCTTCTGCTCGTTCTGCTGCTCGCGAATATCATTTACATCGGCCTCGCCACCACCGCGCAGCGTCGGCTCGATTGGATGCTCGGGTACTCGAGCGTCATGCACATGGGCTATATTTTCCTCGGTATCGTCAGCGTCAACGTACTCGGCGCCACCGGCGCGGCGCTGCTCATGTTTGCGCATGGCATTTCCATCGCGCTGCTGTTCGGCATCACCGGGGAATTGCGCAAACGCGTTCCCACTCTCGAGCTCGACGCCCTTGGCGGTCTTGCCCGGACAATGCCCATCGCTTCGTTCGCATTCGGCCTCGGCGCGTTTGCCGCCATTGGTCTGCCCGGCTTCGCAAACTTCGCGGCCGAAATCATGGTGTTCTTCGGCGCCTTTAGGAATGGGTTCGACTTCCAGCATTTCCATTTCTTCCAATGGGCGACGCTGCTCGCATTGTGGGGTGTGGTGATTTCGGCGGTTTATCTGCTACGCGCCTACCGCCGCATTTTCTGGGGCACCTCGGCTGAGCCGGCGGCAGTGCCGGACATCTCGTTCGGTTTGCGTTTGCCGGTGACGTTGCTGGTCGCGAGCTCGCTGTTCTTCGGCTTTTTTCCGCAGACGCTCATCGAGCGCGTTGCGCCCACCTTTCGTACTCATCTGAGCAAATGATTTCCGCGCCGTACCTCGAAGTCGCGGCGATCGTCCTGGGAGTGGTTCTGCTGCTTGTAGAATCGTTTAGCGTTCAGCTCAATAAGCGCGTCATCGCTTACGCCGCGCTGCTCGGTTTGGCGGCGATTTTCCTTAGCACCTTCTTCGTTGCGCCCACACCGGCCATGCCGCATGCGCCGCTTTGGAACTTCTATGCCAGCGACGCGCTCTCGCTCTTCTTCAAACGCATCGCGCTCGCCACCACCGCGCTCGTGATCATCATGATGCTCGATTACGCGCCGGTCGTCTGCGCGAACATTGCCGGCGCTACGCCACAGGCGGGGCTCGGCGAATTTTTCTCCCTGCCTCTTTTCACCTGCGCAGGACTGATGTGGATGTCTTCCGCGATCGATTTCGTCATGATCTTCGTTTCACTCGAGCTGGTGACGATCTCGTTTTACGTGCTCGTCAGTTTTACCCGGCGCAACCCGCTGACGCTGGAAGCCGGGGTGAAATATCTCGTACTCAGTGCCCTTTCGACCGGCTTCCTCGTTTACGGCATCACCTGGATCTTCGGTGTTACCGGCGAGACGAACCTGTACCGGATCGCTGAGGCGTTCACCCGCCCCGAGCTTGAAAGCACGGGCGCGCTGCTTGGAGCCGTACTCATCATCATCTCGCTTGGGTTCAAAATCGCGGCCGTGCCATTTCACATCTGGGTCCCGGACGTTTACCAGGGCGCGCCAACGCCAGTAACGGCCTTCCTTTCCGTCGGGTCGAAAGCGGCCGGTTTTGTCGTGCTCGTGCGTGTACTTCAGCCATTGCTGATGTTGCCGAATGTACGCGCGCTGCTCGTCGCTCTTGCCGTTCTCACGCTGCTTTACGGCAATCTTGCCGCGCTTCCGCAAAGCAACCTGAAACGCCTGCTGGCCTATTCCAGCATCGCACACTCCGGTTATTTGCTCATTGCAGTGGTGGCGCTCTCGGGGCGCGCATTAGCATTTTACCTTGTGGCTTATTTGCTGATGACGCTGCTGAGCTTTGCCGTTCTCGTCCTCGTTGAACGACACGGCGGCTGCGAACTGGAAAATTTCTCCGGTTTATCGCGGCGCTCCCCTTTCCTCGCCTTCGCCATGCTCATCGCCATGGCATCGCTCGCCGGTGTGCCGTTTACCGCGGGCTTTCTCGGTAAATTCCTCGTCTTCGACGCCGCCGTCGCCGCCCACCAATACACGCTGGTGGCGATCGGCATCATCACCGTCGCCGCGGGTTTCTACTACTACTTCAAAGTCGTGCGCGCGATGTACTGGGAAACGTCGAGTTCAGGTGAAATGATCTTTATTAGTCCACTCACCCGAATGGCGATCATCGCGATGATTTTCGGCATCTTCTTCTTCGGCGTTTACCCGCAGCCGCTTTTCAACGCCCTGCGCTGACCGCCTTGATGGATGCCACGGGCTCGTCATTAGACGCCAGCTCACGCGGTCCGGCGATCGAGCTGCGTAATGCGCAGCGAAACATCGGTGTCGAAACTCGCCAGCTCGGCTTGTTCGCGGAAATCGCAGCAGCACTGGCGTGGAGAAAGCGACGGCAGCATTCAGACATCTGCACGGTGCCGATGATCTTGATCTCGTTAGTGAGCGATTCGCGGATGGCGCAGTTGCATCGAAGATTCAGTGGAATCCCGGGAGCTACTGATGTGCTGACGTTTCAGCACGGCGAAATCGTTATCAGTGCCGAAACGGCAGCGCGCCACGGCATCGCGTTTGCCACATCCACTGAACACGAGCTGCGGCTCTACATTGTCCACGGGCTGCTGCATCTCTGCGGCTACGATGATACCGCGCCGCGTGCGCGAGGCGCGATGCAGAAGGTGCAAAGCCGGATTCTTGAGCGTGCGCTGCTGTTTGAACGCACTTACCTGCATGGTAACTTCAAACATGGGTCCGCCAACGCGCGACGAGGCAGAACGATGCCCGGGCGGCGTGTCACTTGAAGTCGCAACGCCGGCTATCGAAACGGCTGAAAAGACGCGCGCGGAAGTCGATCTGCCGTGGAACGTCGTCGTGCACAATGATCCGGTGAACTTGATGAGCTATGTGACGATGGTGTTCCAGCGCGTTTTCGGCTACGCGCGGGAGAAGGCCGAGAAGCACATGCTCGAGGTGCACCACAACGGTCGCTCGATCTTGTGGAGCGGTGTGCGCGAGCATGCCGAGCTGTATGTGCAGCAGTTGCACGGGTACTTGCTTCTCGCCACCCTCGAGCACGTCGCGTAATGGAAATCTGCCGGCACAAGGATGCGCTGGAGATTCGCGAGCTCGATCCATTCCTGGCGGAGTTGCTGCGTCAGGTGCCCACGAGTACCGAGACGAAAGACGCGCCCGCCGCGCAGCAGCGTCTCTTCAGCGCGCCCGCGGCAGAGAGTGCGAATGAGTTTCGCGAGGAATGGAGGCTCTATGTCGAGCCGGAATTGCGGAAGCTATTTCAAAGTACGGCCGAAACGGTGCGGCATGATCTCGAGCAACTGCGCTGTACTAAAAAGCCGTTCGCGAATTGCAGCTTGCGCATCCCGCTGGCGCACGCCGACGCCTGGCTGAATACGCTGAACCAGGCGCGGCTCGTCATTGCGACCAAGTACAATTTCAGCGAGAGCGATTTGTCCGACCACTATCGCTCACCTTTCGGCAGCCGGCGCGATCTCGCCTTATTCCAGGTGAATTTCTACGGTTTTCTCCAGGAATTTATCTTGCGCGAGATGGATCAAACCCCTGGCGCGTAGGGGCTGCTCGCGCTTCTCAGGAACGCGCACGGCCGAAGTACGATAAAAAGCCCAGCCTACAAAGCTCGCTTGCGCGCACGAACCATCTCCATCAGGCGCGCTTTGGTTTGATCGGATGATTTCGCCGGCTTAAGGCTCAGCGCAAAAGCTTCACTTAACGAGTAGCATTCCGAAATGAAATCTTCCGCCCGCTGCCCAAACTCGCGCCGCGCCTGCTCAAAGTCATCGCTCTCCTCCGGCTCGAGTGCACCAATAACAAATAAGCGCGCGCGATTCTGAAATTCATCAAAGCTCATCGCGTAGCTCTTTCAATCCATCGTAAATCTTTTTCAGGCCCAGCTCGAGGCGTGTCTTCACCGTTCCTAACGGAGTATTCGTTTTTGCGGCGATTTCGCGCTGACTCATCCCGCGAAAAAAGGCCAGCTCGATTGCCTGCTGTTGCGCCGGCGGCAACAAGGCGATAACCCTGCGGATGAGTACGCGCGTATCGCTCACCGCGATTTCTTCCTCGGTGGAATTATGGACCCACGCTTCCGGCTGCTGCTCGGTCTCCTGCTGGAGCCGCTCCTCCGCCCGCGCGTAGGCCTGCTTCTTGCGCAGCCCGTCGATGGCGCGGCGCCGCGCCAGGGTGACCATCCAGCCAAGCGGCTTGCCTTTCTGGGCGGAAAAGTTTTTTGCCTGGTTCCAGATCTCCATGAAGATCTCCTGGAGCAAATCGTCGGCCTCAGCTTCGTTGTGGATGACGCGCAGGATAAGCGCCTTGAGAATGCCGTTGTAACGATCGTACAACTGCGAAAGCGACTCGGAATTTTCCGCTTGAATGCCTTCCATCAACTCGAGATCAGTGGGCGCGCCCGGATCGAGCTGCGGCACGGTCGCAGGCAAACGATCGGAATTTTCCTCGTCGTCGTTGTTGTTGTGACGATTCTTGGGAAGGCGTTTGCGCGTTCTCACTTGGGTCAAGCGTAAGGCGCTGAGTTTGCGTCGGAAACAACGCCGCGTCCAACGCTTCTCGCGATAGCTCTTCGGCGGATGCGGCCAACGCATTGCTTATTGCGTCCTGTAGGCGCTCGCGCGAAAGGTTCACGCCGTGCCCGATCCACTCTGGTACAAAGACGCCATCATCTACGAGCTGCACGTGAAGACTTTTCACGACAGCAATGCCGATGGGATCGGCGACTTCCGCGGGCTCATGGAGAAGCTGGATTATCTGCAAGAGCTCGGCGTTACCACGCTCTGGCTTCTCCCGTTTTATCCGTCACCTCTCAAAGACGACGGCTACGACATCGCCAACTATCTCGACGTGAACCCGAACTACGGAACACTCGACGATTTCCGCGCCTTCCTCGAAGCGGCGCATGCGCGCGGATTACGCGTCATTACCGAGCTGGTCATCAATCACACGTCCGATCAAAACCCGTGGTTTCAGAGATCGCGTCGCGCCGCCGCGGGTTCGGCCGAGCGCGAGATGTACGTCTGGAGCGACACGCCGGAAAAGTACCAGGACGCGCGGATTATCTTTAAAGATTTCGAGACATCGAACTGGTCCTGGGATCCGGTGGCGAAGGCGTACTATTGGCACCGCTTCTATTCGCACCAGCCCGATCTGAATTTCGACAATCCCGCCGTGCATGAGCGCGTGCAGCAGGTCTGCGATTTCTGGCTGGAGATGGGAGTGGACGGTTTGCGGCTTGATGCCGTGCCCTACTTGTACGAGCGCGACGGCACAAACTGCGAGAACCTGCCCGAAACGCACGCCTACTTAAAAAAACTGCGCGCACACATCGACGCGAAGTTCTCCGACCGCATGCTGCTGGCCGAAGCAAACCAGTGGCCGGAAGACGCCGTCGCCTACTTCGGAACCGGGGACGAATCACACATGAATTTCCATTTCCCGCTCATGCCGCGAATGTTCATGGCGTTGCAAATGGAGGACCGCTTCCCCATTATCGACATCCTCGAGCAGACGCCGCCGATTCCGGACAACTGCCAGTGGGCAATGTTCCTGCGCAATCATGACGAGCTCACGCTCGAGATGGTCACCGATGAGGAGCGTGATTACATGTGGCGCGTTTACGCCACTGATCCCACCGCGCGCATCAATCTCGGCATTCGCCGCCGCCTCGCCCCGTTGCTGGCCAACAGCCGCCGCAAAATTGAGCTGCTGAACATTCTGCTTTTCTCCATGCCGGGAACGCCGGTGCTGTACTACGGCGACGAGATCGGCATGGGCGATAACATGTACTTGGGCGACCGCAACGGCGTGCGCACGCCGATGCAGTGGAGCGCGGATCGCAACGCCGGCTTTTCCAAAGCCAACCCGCAACAACTTTACCTGCCGATCACGATCGATCCTGAGTACCACTACGAGGCGATCAACGTC
The DNA here is from genome assembly GCA_019244415.1 of Verrucomicrobiota bacterium. Lineage (GTDB taxonomy): Bacteria > Verrucomicrobiota > Verrucomicrobiia > Chthoniobacterales > UBA10450 > AV69. The sequence continues at coordinate 11,211 of JAFASN010000118.1, forward strand.
GAGAATCAGCAGAAGAACTTGTCGTCTCTGCTCTGGTGGACGCGGCGCGTGATTGCCATGCGCAAAAATTACAAGGCGTTCTCGCGCGGCACGCTCGAGTTTCTCTACCCGGAAAACGGCAAGGTACTGGCGTTTTTGCGGCAGTTCGAGGACGAAACGATCCTGGTCGTCGTCAATCTCAGCCGCTTTGCCCAGCCGGCCGAGCTGGAGCTGTCGCGTTTCGCCGGTCATACACCGCGGGAGGTTTTCAGCCGGAACCGCTTTCCGGTAATCAAGCGCGCGCGTTATCCGCTCACGCTCGGCGCGCATGGGCATTACTGGTTTGTCTTGCAATCCCCTGCCGTCCCACGCGTGCGCAAACGCGTGACGCCAAAACTAAACTCCGCGCCCGAGTTCCAGGCGCTGCTCAGCGGAAATGCGCGCAAGGAACTCGAGGCGAAAATTCTGCCTGAGTACGTGGCTGGTTGCCGCTGGTTCGGATCAAAGGCGCGCACCATTCGCGATTTGCGCATCGTTGACGATCCGGCGCTGACCGAGGCAGGCGATGCGGCGCGGCATTTCCTGCTCGAGATTAACTACACCGAAGGGGCGGCGGAAAATTACGCCTTGCCGGCGCAAATCGCTCGCGACGAAGTTGCGCGGCGCATCTCGCGCGAGGCTCCGCAATCTATTATCGCCGAGTTCGCCGGCAGCAACGCCATTCTCTTCGATGGTATTTATCACGATGGCTACCGGCGCGATATTTACCGGGCCATCCGCGAGCAACGAACGATGCGCACGCGGCGCGGCGAGATTGCAGGCTGCGCAACCGAGCAGTTTGCCAATGCCGAAGACTTAAGCGCAAACTCCACTGTACTCAGTGCTGAGCAAAGCAACTCGTCGATTCTTTTCGGCAACCAGTACTTCCTGAAAATTTTCCGCAAGCTCGAGGAAGGGATTAATCCCGATGTGGAGATCACGCGGTTCCTCACCGAGCGCGCGCATTTTGCCAATGTCCCTGCCTTTGCCGGCATGCTGGAATTTCGCGCCGGCAAAAAGCAAACCGTGCTCGCGCTCATCCAGGCCGCGATCCCGAACGCAGGCGACGCGTGGCGTTTTACGCTGGATAATGTCGGTACTTATTTCGAGCGCGTGCTTGGACGCAAATCCGGCTTGAACGGTGATGTTTCGCCTGCATTGATCGAGGAATTAATCGGCGGCGTTTACCCGGAAAAAGCCCGGCTGCTCGGCCAGCGCACCGGTGAATTGCATCGCACTCTTGCCTCCGATGCCGAGGATCCGGCATTCGCGCCCGAGCCGTTCAACGCCATGTCGCAGCGCAGCGTGGTGCAATCGATGCGTGCCTCGGCACGTCGCGCCATGAACTTGCTGCGGCAGAAGCTCGATGATCTGCCGGCGAAATTTCGCGATGAAGCGGCGGAAGTGCTCGCGGCCGAGCCGCAAATCCTGGCGCAGGAGCGGCGTCTGCTCGGGCAACGTTCTCATGCGCACAAAATCCGCATCCACGGCGATTTCCATCTCGGCCAGGCGCTTTACACCGGGCGCGATTTTGTCTTTCTCGATTTTGAAGGTGAACCGGCGCGACCGCTGAGTGAGCGCAAGCTGAAACGGTCGCCGCTGCGCGATGTCGCCGGCATGATGCGCTCGTTTCAATATGCCGCCTACAGCGCGCTCTGGCAGCGTGCTGTCCGCCCGGAAGACGTGCCGTTCCTGGAAAAGTGGGCGGATGTCTGGTACCGCGAAATCAGTAACGTTTACTTGGAGAGCTATCTTGCCGCGACGGCAGACGCGCTCTTTCTGCCCGACAATCCGGCTGATCTGCAGGTCGCACTGGAAACCTACTTGCTCGATAAAGCAGTTTACGAAGTTGGCTATGAGCTGAACAACAGGCCGGCCTGGGTAGTGATCCCGATTCGCGGCATCAAACACATTATGGCCACAGCGCAACGCTCCGCTTAACGGACGCGCCACGCGTGCGCGGGCCAAACCATACGCTATCGTCAGCGCATGAACCCGCAGATTCTCGCCGGCAAGACTGGCGTTGTTTTTGGCGTCGCCAACAAACGCAGCATCGCCTGGGCGATCGCGAAGGCGTGGGCGGCAGCCGGCGCACGTCTGATTTTCAACTACCAGGGCGAACGTTTGAAAGAAAATGTGGAAGAGCTCGTCGCTGAGTACGGCGAAAACGTGCCGCTGTTTCCTTGTGACGTTTCCAGCGATGCGGAAATCGCCAGCTTCTTCCAGCAAGTGCGGAATCAAACCGATAAGCTTGACCTGATGCTGCATTCGGTGGCGTTTGCGCCCAAGGAAGCGCTCGAAGGCGATTTCCTGAGTACGACACGCGAGGCATTTCGCACGGCGCACGACATCAGCGCCTACTCGCTCGTGGCGCTCGCGCGTGAAGCCGCGCCGCTCATGCGCGATGGCGGCAGCGTTTTATCCATGACGTACTACGGCGCGGAAAAAGTGGTGCCGCATTACAACGTCATGGGCGTTGCGAAAGCGTCACTGGAAGCCAGCACGCGGTATCTCGCCTACGATCTCGGCCCGAAGAAAATTCGGGTGAACTGCATTTCTGCCGGCCCGGTGAACACGCTGGCGGCGCGCGGCATCAGCGGGTTCATGCAAATGTTCAAGGTTTACCAGGAGCGCGCGCCATTGAAACGCAGCTGCGATCCGGCCGAGCTCGGTGCCACCGGCGTCTTTCTCGCCAGCGATGGCGCGGCGGCGATCACTGGGCAGGTGATCTACGTGGACGGCGGATACCAGATCATGGGGATGTGAAGGTCGCGTGCTCGTACTGCTAATCGTGCTCGTCATCGACATTGCTGAAGATCGAGCACGATCACGATTACGAGCATGAGCACGAGCTCCCTCGCGGCATTGCGCGACTTGTTGGGCGACATCGTCTCGGCCGATCCCGAAACGCTCGCCGCGCATTCCGGCGACAAATGGTTTGCGCAAGAAACGCCCGAAGTTGTTGTCTTTGCGCGCTCAACCGCGGAGGTCAGCAAACTGCTGCGCTTTGCTAACGAGAATAAAATCGCCGTGACCGCCCGGGGCGGCGGCTACGGATACGTCGGCGGCTGCGTTCCGGTGCGACGCGGCATCGCGTTGTCGTTAGCGGGGATGAATCGCATCAAGGACGTGAATTTCGCCGACGCGATGGCGGTGGTCGAGCCGGGCGTGATCACTGCTGATCTGCAACGCGCAGCCGCGGCGCAAAAACTTTTCTATCCGCCGGATCCGGCGAGCTTCGAGCACTGCACCATCGGCGGAAACGTCGCCACAAATGCCGGTGGACCGCGCTGCCTTAAGTACGGCGTGACTCGTAATTATGTCATCGGCCTCGAAGTGGTGCTTGCGAACGGCGATGTGCTGCGCACCGGCGGCCGGGTGCATAAAAACAAAACCGGCTTCGATTTGATCGGGCTCTTCGTGGGCTCGGAAGGGATGCTCGGTATCGTGACTGAGATCACGGCTAAACTGCTGCCGTTGCCGCCCGCGCGCGCCACGCTTTCAGCCTCTTTCGAGACGATGGCCGAAGCGGCGGCGACGGTGCAGCACATTTTCGCGCGCGGCTTTCTCCCCTCCTCTCTTGAAATCGCCGATCACTTCACTCTGGAAGCTGCACGGCTCGATTCCGGCGCATCCGGCATTCCGTCGGGAAATGCGCATCTGCTTGTCGATCTGGATGGCCAACCGGAAACCGTTCGCGCGGAAATGTCAGCGTTGCGCGAGCTCGTCAGCGCGCGCAACCCGACCGCGTTGCAGGTCGCGACGGAAGAATCGGAATGCGAAAAGCTCTGGGCACTGCGACGTGAATTCAGCAATTCACTTCGTGCCACTGGGCTGACGAAATTAAATCAGGACATCGTCGTTCCGCGCAGCCGGCTGGTGGATCTCGTTAGCTTTGCCGAGGATTTGTCGAGGCGTTCCGGATTTGCAATCGCGTGTTTCGGTCATGCCGGCGACGGGAATGTCCACGTCAACATCATGGCTGATCGTTACAATCGCGACGAAGCTGTGCGCGAAAAAGCACAGGCCGTCCTTGATGAATTGTTCGCACAGGTGCTGGCGTGGGGTGGCGCGATCACGGGGGAACACGGAATCGGACTGGCAAAGAAACGCTGGTGGCCGGAGGCAGCGAGTGATGTCTCGCGGGAAGTACACCGCGCGCTCAAATGCGCGCTGGACGCGAACGACATTCTAAATCCGGGTAAGTTTTTGGAGGTTATCCCGAACGAAGCCGAGTCAGCACGTCGCGAATCGAGCGGCTGAGTACCGCTGATCTTTCAGAATGCCAGCTCGGCGACAACCGCGCGGTGATCGCTGGATTGCGGCGAAGTCGGAATCACGCGTGCAGAAACGAGCGTGGCGTTGCGATAGAAGATGTGATCGAAGCACGCGGCCGGGTAAAGTTTCCCTCCGGGCAACGAGATGCGCTGCGCGAATGGAATTTTTTGCCAGCACCAGCTGAAACCGTTATCGAACAAGGAGCGCGTCGTTTTTTCCTTGGCGAAACGCGGTTCATCCGGCGCGGTGTTGAAGTCGCCGCCAACAATCCAGCTTAGGGTGCCGAGCTTCGCGTAGGCCTCGTTCATGGCGTGCATGTGCTCGCCCAGCTGACGCGCGCATTCTTCACGAATCGCGATGTCTTCGACCAACTGCCCGCGATTGCTTTTGAGATGCACCGCGTAGACGAGCAGCAATTTGCGCGGCGCGATTTCGTAGGCGGCAAACGCGAACCCGCGCGGTGGTGTGAGCGGGCCGTTAGCCTTCCACACTTCGACCCACGCACTCATGGGGGTGAACCGGCTCGCGATCGCGACCTGCTGGCCGACGTTTTGTCCCTCACGCGGCGGAAAATTGGAGATGACATCGATCTTGAAGCCGCGAAGCGGTGAAACGGCCCGCGTGGCGTTAGCAAAATCCCGTACTTCTTCCATGCCGAGAATGTCCGGTTTGATGACGGCGATGTCGCGCTGCACGGACTCGATCTGCGTTTGCTCGTCGCGCGCAGACGCGTTCGGGTGGCGACCGGGGAACCATTGAATGTTCCAGAAGGCGGCGCGCATTTGGGGCATCGCGTTGTCGCCGGCGCTCACGCTGCCCAAGTACAGCCCGGTCCCGAGCACGATCAGAACGAGCAGGCAGCTGATTTTGCGCACTTCCAACCATACGACAGCCGCTTGGCAGCGCAGCCGATTAGCGCGTGCGTGGCGCTGAGATTGCTTCTCTAGAGAGGAGCAAAATGGAATCCTCCAGCGCGCGACTTGAGCGCTCGTTAGTCAAAATTTTTCTTGCCCTGCTCGCGGTCATTGCACTGCTCACCGCAGGCACTTACACCGGCGTGCGAATGTTTCACCGCTGGCAGGAGCGGCGTTTGCTCGCCGAAGCGAACGCGCTCGTCAACGAGGGAAAGTACAACCGCGCTACGGTTGACGCCCAACAGGTGCTCCAATTCAATGCGCAGAGCGCAGGTGCCAATCGTGTGCTGGCAGACGTAGGCGAACGCACCGGCGCACGGGCCGCAATTGATTTCCGACGTCGCGCCGCGCAACTCGCCGGAAACAATGTTGCCGACCTGCTGGCATTGGCCCGAACGGCAATTCGTTTCGGCGATGCAGCCACGGCTGCAGCAACGCTTGATCACGCGTCCGCCGCAGCCGCACAAACGGCTGAGTACCATGCCTTGCGCGCTGAGCTCGCCCGGCTGCAACACGATCCCGCTGGATATGAAAACGAACTTGCACGCGCGGCCCGGATCGAGCCCGGCAACAACAGCTACCAGCTCGCGCTCGCGCTGTGGCATTTAAATTCAGCGCACGCGGACGGTGTGGCTGAATTGCAAAAACTCCAGGGCAACGCTGCAATCAGCCAGCAAGCAACGCGAATCCTGGCCGAGGATGCGTTGCAGCGCGGCGAAAGCGAGAACGCGCTGAAGTACGCACACCAGCTGAAGAGCAATCCGGCAACAACATTTGCCGACCGGCTCCTTCTGCTTTCTGCGATGTCGCTCGCGCACGATTCCGGAACAGAGCAGTTGCTCGGGCAGTTGCAGAGCGAAGCAGCGAGCGATCCGGCGAAAGTCAGCGCGCTCCTCGGCTGGATGAATGCGCACGCGATGTCGCGCGAAGCGCTGGCGTGGATGCAGACGTTGCCGCCGCAAGTGCTGGAAGCGAAAATGCTGCCGCTAGCGATCGCCGACACGTTTCTGGCGGCGCATGATTGGAACGGGCTGCTCAAGTTCTTGCGGGCCAGCAACTGGGGCGACGCGAATTATCTACGGGCCGCGATTGCCGCACGGGCGCTGCGTGAGCTCGGCCGGCCGGAAGAATCGGCGCAGCAATGGAACGAAGCGGTAAGCATGGTGGGCCGAACGTCGGATGCGCTTTTTCTGCTCGCGGACATGGCGCAGAAATGGGGCTGGGAAAAGGAAGCGCTCGATCTGCTCTGGCTCGCGGCGAAAGATCCGCAGAAAGCGCCGCGAATCCTCTCTGCTCTATACAATATTTACGCGGCAAAGGGCGACACCCAGGAGCTGTATCGCGTGCTGCTGCACCTGCAAGACTTGCGCCCAGATGACCCCGCGATTCTCAACAACGTGGCGCAACTCTCGCTCCTGCTAAACCTGAACCGCACACGTGGCTATGAGCTGGCGCGCCAAGTACACGAGCGCGAACCGAGGAACATCGATTATACTGCCACGTATGCCTTCGCGCTGTACTCGCGCGGCGAAAACAAAAAAGCGCTCGAGGCATTCACAAACGCGACAAACGCGGAACTGCACCGGCCGGAAATTGCCGCGTACTATGGAATCATCCTTGCCGCCACCGGTGACTGGGGACGCGCTCGCGAGTTCCTTGACATTGGGGAAAAAGCGAATCTTTTGCCTGAGGAGCGTGCGCTGCTCGATCGCGCGCAGCACGCGCTGGCGCAACGCTAAGTCCCTCGCGCACCCACGCATCCGCTGGTTCGCGTTCGATTTATAAGTACAACCGCTCAGCGCGCTTCGGCGCTCCCGTGATATGAAACCGGGCAAATCCATTTACATTTCCGTCATTATTTTGTGTGTTGCCTTGGCAGCGCATTTCGCATCCTCGCAGACGCCAGTTACGGGCGCGAAGGTCATGAAAAAGGCGGATCGTTTGCAGGATGATTCATTCCCGGCAATTGGCTCAGTGACCGCATCGCTTTTCCGGCCTCAACGCGAGGCGCCCAAACCAACTGAGCGTTACCCGTGGAAGAGTAACATCGTCACGACTGTGTTTTGGATTGGCGAGCAACCGACGTCGCGTAATCCAGTGCCGAATCGCTCCAGCTCTTGGGACAAGAATTGGTCAGCGAGTTTCGGCGGGTTCGATAATCCGGATCGCAGCGCGCGCGCCGGCTACATTCCCGCCGCCTTCACGCCGAAGCAGAACCCGTTTTATTGCGCACTGCCGTACAATGACAAAGCGCGTGAGGGACATCGACCGGAAGCGCCGCAAGTGGTGCCGTGGTTTAAGGACGCATACCAGGGGCCCGGGATAAGTACTTGCAAAGATCGCTGGGTCGCGATCCGCAAAGGCGGCCGCGTGGCGTACGCGCAATGGGAAGATGCAGGGCCCTTCCGCACTGATCACTGGCAATATGTCTTCGGCAACGAGCGGCCAAAGCCGAACTTGAACAAAGGCGCCGGTCTCGATGTTTCGCCCGCGGTGCGCGATTTCCTTGGGCTCGGCGACACCGACGTAACCGATTGGCGGTTTGTCGATTTCAGCGAAGTGCCACACGGACCTTGGGCGCAGTACGGAGATAACAACACCTTCGTCCTGAACGAGCGCCAATCGCAGACAGCCGAGGCACAGCGTTCGCCGAACGGCTTGTCGCACTAGTCGCCTCTGCATGGCGGGCCTGTTTCTGTGCCTCCTGGCGTTGCCCCTTCTCGTTAGCGATGCTGCTGAAACGCAGCCGCTGCGCACTGGGAATGCCGCGCTCGGCGATTGGACAAGTGACGCGCCCGGCGTGCGCCGGAAGATCGTTGCTGCCGATCTGCCGCCGCCGAACCAAACGAAATCTGCTGAGAACGATCCGCACGTAGTACGCCGTCCGCCGGGCGCTCAGTTGCATGTACCGCCAGGTTTTCAAATCGACCAAATTGCCAGCGGTCTGCGCAACCCGCGCTTTCTCCTCACCGCGCCAAATGGCGACATCTTCATCACCGAAAGTCGCGCAAACAAAATCGAAGTGATGCACCCGGATGGAAAGATCGATCTGTTCGCGGACTCCGGAATGAATCAGCCGTTCGGGCTTGCTTTTTACCCGCCGGGAAATGATCCGCAGTTTCTTTACGTCGCAAATACTGACGGCGTCATCCGCTTTCCTTACCGCAACGGTGACGCACGCGCGCGCGGGCCCGCCGAAAACCTCAGCGCCGAGCTTTCCGGCGGCGGCTTGCTGCACGGCGGCGGCCACTGGACGCGTGACATTGTTTTCTCGCCAGACGGCAAAAAGATGTACGTCTCCATCGGTTCGCGGTCGAACGATTCAGACGACGCCGCTGAAGCGGATCGCGCGCGCATTTTCGAGTTCAATCCCGACGGCACGGGCCGGAAGGTTTTCGCCTGGGGAATTCGCAACGCGGTCGGCATCGCCATCCGACCTGGAACTAACGAGCTCTGGATGAGTACGAACGAGCGGGACGAACTCGGCGACAATCTCGTGCCGGACTACATCAGCCATGTCGAGCCGGGCGGATTCTACGGCTGGCCGTGGTTTTACATGGGGGGGAACCAGGACCCACGCCATCGCGGCGCACACCCGGAGCTGGCGAGCAAAGCGCTTGTGCCGGACGTGCTGCTGGAATCGCATTCCGCTTCGCTGAATTTGTGCTTTTACACGGGGGACCAATTCCCGGCTGAGTACCGCGGCGATATCTTCGCCGCATTCCACGGTTCATGGAATCGGGCGCGCCGCACTGGCTACAAGATCGTGCGAGTACCGTTCGATCATGCCACCGGAAAAGTACGGGGGGAATACGATGATTTCGTCACCGGGTTTGTGGTGAACAATGAGAGTGTCTGGGGCAGGCCAGTCGGCATAACGGTCGCGAAAGATGGCAGCCTGATCTTTAGCGAAGACGGGAACGGTACGCTCTGGCGAGTGAAGTACAGCGGCGATTAGTGCGCTGGCGTTTGCGCTGGCTGAGGCGAGGACGAACGAGCGCCACGCATTTCGCCAGCTCGCGAAAAAAGAAAGAAGAGAGCGAGCAGCGCGCCGAAGATCACCAGTGAAAGAAAGCTGAAGGCCAGCATGCGCACGGTGCGATGTTTCTCGCGCTCACGGGCCCAGCCCGCTCGCGTTTGCGCCAGTTCCAGCTCCATCGCGCGCACGATTGCATCAGCTGATTCACGGTTGTCGTCGCCGCTCATCGGGCAAGA
>JAFASN010000058.1 GCA_019244415.1 Verrucomicrobiota bacterium
TGGGGAATCGTCGAGCGGCCGGGAGAAAACGTCCGCGAGTTTCAGGCAGGCGATCGCGTCGGCATGCTCTCGCTGCACGCTTTTGCTGAGTACGACGTAGCGGCCGCCGATGCTGTCGTGCGTTTGCCAGCGTCAATGCAGAACGAGCCATTTCCCGCCGAGCCGCTCGGCTGCGCCATGAACATCTTTAAACGCGCGTCTGTTCAGCCAAACGCCACTATCGCCATCATCGGGATCGGATTCCTTGGTGCGCTGCTCACGCAGCTTGCATCCAACGCCGGTGCACGAGTGATCGCGATTTCACGCCGGCGTTTTGCGCTTGAGCTCGCGCGGCGATTTGGCGCGATTGAAACAATCGAGCAATCCGGGCACGCGATTGAAAAAGTGAAGAACCTCACGGACGGCAAATTTTGCGACGTAGTGATCGAATGCGTGGGCAAACAATCCGCGCTTGATCTCGCGGCCGAGCTTACACGCGAACGCGGCCGCCTCGTCATTGCCGGATATCATCAGGACGGAGCACGGCAGGTGAACATGCAGCTGTGGAACTGGCGCGGCCTCGACGTGATCAACGCGCACGAACGCGATCCGGAAATTTACCGCGGTGGAATGCAGGCAGCGGTGGAAGCGGTGGAAAGTGGCGTGCTCGAGCCGCGCCCGCTTTACACGCACAGGTTCGCATTTGACCAGATTGAAGAAGCATTCGAGACCGCGGCGGTGCGGCCGGCGGATTTTATCAAAGCGATCGTCCTGATGTCGTGAAACGCGTACTCATCACAACCGACAACCTGGGCGGGGTCTGGAATTACACCTTGTCTCTCGTGCGCGCCTTGGCAGAGTACGAATTCGCCGTCTGCGTCATGGGCGCGGCCCTGTCCGTTTCGCAGCGCGAGGAGATCGCTACGCTGGAAAACGCGCGCCTTTTTCATTGCGCGTGCAAGCTGGAATGGATGGATGATCCGTGGCAGGAGGTCGATGCCGCGGGTGAATGGCTGCTGAAAATCGCGGCGAATTTTCGTCCCGAGATCATTCACCTCAATGGCTACTCACACGCGGCGCTGCAATGGAATGCGCCGGTCATCGTCGTCGCGCACTCCTGCGTACTTTCGTGGTGGCGTGCGGTCAAACACGAGAATGCGCCGGCGCGTTTCGCTGAGTACAAACGACGCGTCGTCGCCGGACTCGATGCTACCGATCTGGTTGTCGCGCCAAGCCGCGCCATGCTCGATTCTCTTTCCGACAATTACGACGCGCATTTCACCGGGCGTGTCATTTACAATGGCTCCGACCGTCCACTGTTTGCTGCCGCCGAAAAAAAGCCGCTGGTACTCGGCGCAGGTCGGATTTGGGACGAAGCAAAAAATTTGTGCGCGCTCGATTCGGTAGCGCCGTGCGTGGCGTGGCCGGTCGAGATCGCCGGCGACCTTTCGGCGCCCGGCGGCAAATGCGCGGAGCTGAGGCACGCGCGCGCACTCGGGAAATTGACCGCGGCGCAGCTCGCATCGGCTATGAGTACCGCGTCCATCTTCGCCGCGCCGGCGCTGTACGAGCCATTCGGATTGTCCATTCTCGAAGCGGCCCTGAGTGGCTGCGCCCTCGTACTCGGCGACATTCCGAGCCTGCGCGAGCTTTGGAACGAGTCTGCTCTTTTCGTCGATCCCGCTGATCCAGGCGAGCTCACACGCGCGCTGAATCAACTGATCGACAACGGTGAACTCCGGCACGAGTTCAGCACCCGGGCACGGCAGCGGGCATTGACATTCTCAATGAGACGCACCGCGGGGGAATATCGCGACACTTACAGCCGGTGTGCGGCAGCGGCGAAAGCGAAGGTGGCAGCGTGAAGATCGTTCTTTTTTATCATTCGCTGGTTTCTGATTGGAACCACGGCAATGCGCATTTCTTGCGCGGAGTGGCGAGCGAGCTGATCGCGCGCGGGCACGAGCTCGTGATTTACGAGCCGCGCGATTCGTGGAGCAGGCAGAACCTGACGGCTGAGTACGGGGAGGCGCCGGTTGAGGAATTTCAGGCGGCATTTCCACAGCTTCGCTCAAACCAATTCGATGTTGCATCACTCGACCTCGACCACGCGCTCGACGGCGCCGAACTCGTCCTGGTTCACGAGTGGAATGATCCCAAGCTGGTGCGGCGCATCGGTCAACATCACGCCACGAACGCCGGCTACGCGCTGTTTTTCCATGACACGCATCATCGCGCCATCACCGCGCCGGAGCAGATGCAGCGCTACGATTTGTCCGGCTACGATGGCGTCCTCGCCTACGGCGAAACGCTTCGGCAGGTTTATTTGCGCCGCGGCCTGCGCGCCTGGACGTGGCATGAGGCAGCCGATACGCGCGTCTTTTTTCCGCATACGCGAACGGCATTTGACGGCGACATCGTCTGGATCGGCAACTGGGGGGATGAAGAACGCACGGACGAGCTTCAAGAGTTCCTCGTCGAACCGATCGCATCACTAAAACTGCGCGCGAGAGTTTTCGGCGTTCGTTATCCGCAGCATGCGCGCGAGATGCTCGACAAAGCTGGGATTGAGTACGGCGGCTGGATCGCGAATTATCGCGTGCCCGAAGTCTTCGCGCGCTACAAACTCACCGTCCACATTCCACGACGGCCATACCTCGAGCAGCTTCCCGGCATTCCTACCATCCGCCCGTTTGAAGCGCTCGCCTGTGGCATTCCGCTGGCCTGTTCGCCATGGAACGACGCGGAAAATTTGTTTATGCCGGGACGCGATTACCTCGTCGCGCGCGATGGTTCTGAGATGAGGAAACACATTCGCGCGCTACTCGCGGACACGCAGATGGCGCGCGAAATTGCCGCGCAGGGCCTGGCCACAATCCGGGCGCGTCACACTTGTGCGCATCGCGTGGACGAGCTGATGAATATTATGGCGCAAGTTTGTAACTGGAGCTCGTTAGACGAACGCAACCTGGAAACTTGCGCCACATGAACATCGCGTGGTTTCCATCAAGTCTGCTTTCCGCGTATTGGAATGGCGCGGCGACGTACTATCGCGGGCTCATCAAGGCGCTGCACCATCGCGGCCACTGCATTACCGTTTACGAGCCGGACGCTTACCACCGGCAGAAGCATCGCGACTTTGACCCGCCGAGCTGGGCGCGCGTGGTCGTTTACGAAAACAGCGAAGATGCCGCGCTGCGTGCGCTCCAGGCCGCGGAAAAGGCCGACATGATCGTGAAATGCAGCGGCATCGGAGTCTTCGACGAACTGCTCGAATCAGCCGTACTCAAGTACAAACGCGCAGACAATTACATCGTATTTTGTGACGTGGACGCGCCGGCAACGCTCGAGCGAGTCGAGCACAATCCCGCCGATCCATTCCTGGAATGCATTCCGCGATACGATTTCATTTTTACCTACGGCGGCGGGCCACCGGTGGTGCGCGGCTACGAGTCGTTAGGCGCGCAGCTTTGCGTACCCATTTATAATGGCGTTGACCCGGAGACGCATCATCCCGTTCCGCCGAACCCGGATTTCACGGCTGGTCTCGGTTTCCTCGGTCACCGTCTGCCCGACCGTGAAGCGCGCGTGGAGGAATTTTTTTTGAATGCGGCAACGCAATTGCCCGATCAGAAGTTCCTGCTCGGTGGAATCGGCTGGGACACGAAACCGCTGCCGGCCAACGTGCGAAACATCGGGCACGTTTACACTGCCGATCACAACGCGTTCAACTGCACGCCGCGCATGCTCCTGAACATCTCGCGCGCCAGCATGGCGCGGTACGGATTCTCCCCGGCCACGCGTGTCTTCGAAGCAGCCGGCGCCGGCGCTTGTCTCATCACCGATTACTGGGAAGGGATCGATTTCTTCTTTGAACCAGACGAAGAGATTCTATCGGCGCGGAACGGCGACGAAGTGGCCGCGCACATGCAGAACATCGATGCGATTCGTGCCCGCAAAATCGGCCGGGCGGCATACCGCCGGGCTTTGGCGCAGCACACGTACGCGCATCGCGCCGAAGAGTTCGACGGGATTTTGCAAGGAGAGTACGCCCGATGAGAATTGTCGTCCTTGGTCTGTCGCTCACCTCTTCGTGGGGAAACGGCCATGCCACCACTTACCGGGGATTACTCCGTACTCTCGCCCGCAGCGGCCACGATATTCTTTTCCTCGAACGCGATCAGCCCTGGTATGCCGACAATCGCGACATGCCTCAGCCGGACTTTTGCGAAACGTCCATCTATCACAGCCTCGCCGAGCTGAAGGGGAATTTCGCGCGCGAGATTGCACACGCGGATTTTGTCATGCTCGGCTCGTTTGTGCCGGAAGGAATCGCCATCGCGCGATGGATCACCCGCATCGCTGATGGCGTGACGGCGTTCTACGACATCGATACTCCAGTCACGCTTTCGAACCTGGCCCGCGGTGATTGCGACTACATCTCGGCGGACGTGATTCCAGTGTTCGACCTTTACCTTTCATTCACCGGCGGCCCGACATTGCGCCGGATCGAGCGACAATATGGAGCCCAGCGCGCTCGCGCACTTTACTGCTCGGTCGATCCCGATGCGTACTTTCCGGAGCCCCCAGCGAAAAAATGGCTGCTCGGTTACCTCGGCACCTACAGCGATGACCGGCAGCCCGCGCTTCGGCGTTTGCTGATGGATGTCGCGGAGACGATGCCGGGCGAACACTTTGTGGTCGCGGGCCCGCAGTATCCCGAGCAGATTTCGTGGCCGGCCAATGTGCAGCGTACTCAGCACCTGGAACCGGCGCTGCATCGGTCTTTTTATAACTCGCAGCGGTTTACGCTCAATATCACCCGCGCGGCGATGGTCACCGCCGGCTGGTCGCCAAGTGTGCGGCTCTTTGAGGCGGCGGCCTGCGCAGTGCCCATCATCAGCGACGAATGGCCGGGCTTGCCTGATTTCTTCGCGCCGGGACGCGAAATTTTCACGGCCAGCTCGGGCGATGACGTGCTTGCTATTCTGCGGAGTACTCCGGCGGAAACGGCCGCGGCCGTTGGGCATCGCGCGCGCGAACGCGTCCTCGCGGACCACACCGCAGCACATCGCGCGGCCGAGCTGGAGCAGATGATTGCGTGCGTCGCTGCCGGCGATGTCGCGCGTAAATTGGAAGGAGTTCCATCATGATTCGTGTGGCGATAATTGGAGTAGGAAATTGCGCTTCGTCACTCGTGCAAGGCGTGCAGTTTTACCGAAACGCGTCCGAGGAAGATGACGTGCCGGGTTTGATGAACGTGAACCTCGGCGGTTACCACGTCCGAGATATCGAGTTTAGCGCAGCCTTTGATATCAACGTCAACAAAGTCGGACGTGATCTGGGGGAAGCGATCTTCGCCGCGCCGAACAACACCATCAAGTTCGCCGACGTACCTCCACTCGGCGTGCGCGTGCACCGCGGCATGACACACGATGGAATTGGTAAGTACCTGGAAGGCGTGGTGAAAAAATCGCCAGGCTCTACCGATGACATCGTCGGCATTCTCAAGCGCACTGAGACAGATGTGGTCATCTCGTACTTGCCGGTTGGTTCCGAGATGGCGACCAAGTGGTACGTCGAGCAGGTGTTGGATGCCGGATGCGCTTTTGTGAATTGCATTCCCGTATTCATCGCCTCGCAACCGTACTGGCAACGACGGTTTGAGGAACGCGGGCTGCCGATCATCGGCGACGACATCAAATCACAAGTCGGCGCGACCATTGCGCATCGCGTACTCACAAATCTTTTTCGCGATCGCGGTGTGCGGCTCGACCGTACTTACCAGCTCAACTTCGGCGGCAACACTGATTTCCTGAACATGCTCGAGCGGGATCGGCTCGAGTCGAAGAAGATTTCCAAAACGCAAGCGGTCACGAGCCAGCTCGGTCACGCTTTGCCGGCGGAAAACGTGCACGTCGGCCCGAGCGATCATGTGCCGTGGCTGGGCGATCGCAAATGGTGCTACATCCGCATGGAAGGCACGACATTCGGAAATGTGCCGCTCCATTGCGAGCTTAAGCTGGAGGTGTGGGATTCGCCCAATTCCGCCGGTGTCGTCATCGATGCAATCCGCTGCGCCAGGATTGCGCTGGACCGCAAAATCGGCGGCGCGCTCATCGGCCCTTCGGCGTACTTTATGAAATCGCCACCGGTGCAATTCACGGACGATGAAGCGCGCGAGAAAGTGGCGGAGTTCGTCAGCAACGGCCGCGCGGCAAAGCGCAGGAAAAAAGCGCGCTCGAAACAATGAAGATCGTCATTTTCGGGCTGACGATCAGTTCTTCCTGGGGCAACGGTCACGCGACCATCTGGCGCGGACTGTTGCGGGAGACGATCGCGCGCGGGCACGACATCACATTCTTTGAGCGCGACGTGCCGTACTACGCGGCGCATCGAGATTTGCACGAGCTGGCTGGCGGCACGCTCGTCTTGTACGACGAGTGGGACCCATATAGCGCATCCGCCAGCATGCGCGACGCTGATGTTGCCATTGTCACATCCTATTGCCCCGACGGCATGGCTGCGTCCGAGCTCGTCTGCGCCTCAGCAGCGCTGCGCGTTTTTTACGATCTCGATACCCCGGTCACGCTGGCGCGCCTGGCCGCGGGTGAATCGCTCAATTACATTCCCGAGAACGGGCTGGCCGATTTCGATCTCGCGCTCAGTTTCACCGGCGGCGGCGCGCTGACCGCGCTCCAGCAAAAGCTCGGCGCGCGCGCCGCGGCGGCGCTTTACGGGAGCGTCGATCCCGCGGTTCACCACCCCGTGAGTACGCGGGAGGAGTTTCGCTCCGAGCTTTCTTATCTGGGTACTTTCGCGGCGGACCGGCAGGATACGTTGCACGAGTTGTTCATCAAACCCGCCCGCGAGTTGCCGCAGCGCCGCTTCGTCATCGGCGGCGCACAATACCCGCCCGAGTTTCCCTGGACGCCGAACATTTTCTTTCTGCAACATCTCGCGCCAGCGCAGCATCCCGCATTTTTCTGTTCTTCGCGCCTGACCCTGAACGTGACCCGCGCTTCCATGCGCGAGATGGGCTGGTGTCCATCAGGCCGGCTGTTTGAAGCTGCCGCGTGCGGAACACCGCTGATCAGTGATTGGTGGGAAGGACTCGACGAATTTTTCGCGCCGGGCGAAGAAATCCTCATCGCGCAAAATTCGGGCGATGTAATCGCCGCCTTGGAGCGAAACGAGGCGGAGCTGCGGCAGATTGCCGCCGCCGCGCGTGACCGAGTACTGGCGCAGCACACTGCCGCTCATCGCGCCACCGAGTTTGAACAGTTGCTGACCAGCGCGCGAACGCTGCAGCCGCTGGAGGTCTGAGATGCTCGGGATTATTCCAGCCGCCGGCTCGGGCAGCAGAATTCAGCCACTCGCGTTTTCGAAAGAATTGCTGCCAGTCGGCGGTCGACTCGACGGTGAAATCGAGCGGCCGCGCGCGGTGAGCGAATATCTCGTCGAACGGTTGCGCGTCGCAGGCGCGGACAAAATCTGCTTCGTCATCGGCGCAGGTAAATCGGACATTCTCGAGTACTACAGCGACATCGAAGGCACGAGCGCGATTTTCGTAGTGCAGCCCAATCCCGCTGGACTTTGCGACGCGATTTTCCGTGCCGTGCCTGTGGTTAACCCGCGCGAGAATGTCGCGATCGGTCTGCCCGACACCATCTGGTTCCCAGAAACCGGATTGAAAATACTACCCGATGACCAGCTCGCGTTTCTCCTTTTTCCGGTCGAGCACCCCGAGTTTTTCGATGTCGTTGTGATCGATGATGCGGGGCGCGTTCGCGAAGTACAAGTGAAACAGCACAACTGGAAATCGCACTGGGTTTGGGGCGCATTCAAAATGCCCGGCGTTGTGTTCCATCAACTGCATCAGCTCTGGCTTTCGCGGGAAAAAAAAGACGAGTACTTCGGCACGCTGGTGAACGCCTGGCTCGCGCGCGGCGGCGCGGCGCTCGGCGTCCGCGGCGGCGAGTCGTACGTGGACGTGGGAACGCTGGACGGTTACCGGAATGCCATCCGGCTTTTAACCGAGCGACGCGACTCCAAGCGGGCGGAGGTCGCGGTATGAGCGCTACCCTCGAAGCGAGCGATCTGCAACGCCGCGTCGATGAGCTCGCCCCATGGTTTCAAAACATCGAGCTGCACGGTGTGCCGACGGCGCCGTCTCATTTCCTGGGCGATTACCCGGCGCTGAAGTGGCGTGAGTTTGCGCACGCGATACCGGATGATCTTACCGGAAAGAGCGTACTCGATATCGGATGCAACGCCGGCTTTTACAGCATCGAGATGAAGCGGCGCGGCGCGGCCCGCGTGCTCGGCGTTGATTACGAGGAGCATTATCTGCGGCAGGCGCGTTTCGTGGCCGAGACGCTCGAGGCAGAAATCGAGTTTCGCCAGCTTTCGGTTTATGACGTCGCGCAACTCCGCGAGACGTTCGACGTCGTCCTCTTCATGGGCGTACTTTACCATCTGCGCCATCCCCTGCTCGCGCTTGACCTGATCCGCGAGCATGTCGCGCGCGACTTGTTCGTCTTCCAATCGATGCAGCGCGGCAGCGATCAAGCCATGCCGGTGGCGAACGATTACACCTTCTGGCAGACGGAAATGTTTGATCGCCCGGAATTTCCCCGGATGTACTTCATCGAAAAAAAGTACGCCGGGGATCCGACGAATTGGTGGATCCCGAATCGCGCCTGCGTGGAAGCGATGCTGCGCAGCTCCGGTTTTCGCATCATTCAACATCCGGAACGTGAAGTGTTCGTCTGCCGCGTCACGGAAGTACCGGCGCTCGAATCGCTATGACCGTCATCCCAGAGAAAGGAGCGACGCATGGTTGAGGCGGTGATGTTCTGGAACGAGCCGAACAATAAGTCGCACTGGGACCCGGAGATCGATCCCGAGTGGCGCCGTTTTGCCGACATGACGAAGCTGGCCGCGAACGCTGTCGCGCAGGTAAACCCGGAGTTGCCGCGCGTGCTCGGCGGCATTTCGCCCATCGACGCGGCCTTCATCCGCCGCATGCAAAAGTTCGGCGTGATCGAGCAATTGAACGCGGTCGCCGTGCACGGATTTCCGCTCGATTGGAACAACTGGATGCTGGACCAATGGCCGGCGCGGCTGGAGGAGATTCAGGCGGTGACCGATCTGCCGGTGTGGGTGAGCGAAGTAGGAATCTCGACGTTTGGCGCTGAAGAAGTACAGGAGTTTGGATTGCGCAGGACGGCCGAGCTGCTCATCGGTCGCGCGCCGCGCATTCATTGGTATTCGCTTTATGATCTGCCGAAAGCATGGCCGGCGACGACACGTCACCGTGAAGCGGAAGGCTCGTCGTACTATCGCCATTTCCACATGGGCTTGCTTCGCGAGGACGGCACGCCGAAACGCGCGGCAAAAATTTTCCCTGAGTTCACGCCCGAGATCGGGCTCTGCCAGTGGTTCCATTTCGAGGACCACCGGTTGGACGACGCGGTGAAATGGATGCGCGACCTCGGCGTAACCTACCTGCGCACCGGTTTAAGCTGGGCGGATAGTTTTCGCCCGCACGCGCAGCAATGGTTCGACCGGCAGATGCAAACGCTCGCTGAGTTCGATCTTACGCTGACATTTTGCTTTACCCCGGAGCATCGCGGCATCGCGCCGCACCATACCAGCCCGCCGCTGGTGAACGAGGAGTTCGCGGAATTCTGCGCGCGCATGACCGAGCGCTATGCGCCGGCAGTGCACGTTTCCAGCCTGCCCTGCACAACTTAAAAGCTGCGTGACGACCTTTGTACTCGTGCGGCATGGCGAGAACGACCTGATCAGTTCGCGCGTCGCCGGCCGGCAGCCAGGTGTGCACCTGAACGAAGCTGGTCGCGAGCAGGCGCGCAAAGTCGCCGAACGTCTGGCCGGTTTGCCTATTGACGCCATCTACGCCGGCCCGCTCGAGCGCGCCTGCGAAACCGCCCAGCCGCTCTGCGCACGCACGAATCTGCCGCTGCAAATCGCCGACGAATTTAACGAGATCCAGTTTGCCGATTGGACAAACTGCGCCTTCGCCGACCTGCGACGTGACCGCGAGTTCCAGGTTTGGAATTCATTCCGCAGCTTCTCCGCGCCGCCGGATGGAGAGATGATGATTGAAGTACAAGCGCGAGTTGTTCGCAAATTGCGCGATATTTCACGGCAGCACCACTTTGCTGCGATCTTCAGTCACGGCGACGTCATCCGCGCCACCATGGCGTTCGTACTCGGCGTGCCGCTCGATCTCTTTCAGCGCATCAAAATTGATTCGGCCTCGATCAGTGCGTTCGAGCTCGGGGACGACTGGCTGCGCGTCCTCGCCGTAAACGCGAACTGCGACACCGCGCAGTTGCTGCATACATCGTAGCGGAGCCCAATTCCGGCTTTCCGCTTCGAATTTCTTCGCCAACTTCTCGTCCCGATGCTCGCCAAGATTTATTCCGCCGCAGTCTTCGGCGTCGATGCCTACGAAGTCGAGATCGAGGTCAACGCTGCCGGCGGATTACCGGCCATCGTTGTCGTCGGATTACCCGACACTGCGGTCAAGGAAAGCAAAGACCGCGTCACCACCGCGATCGCAAACAGCGGCTACTTCTGGCCCCGTGGGCGTACCACGGTAAACCTCGCACCGGCCGACATAAAAAAAGAAGGTCCGAGCTTCGATCTGCCGATTGCCCTCGGGATGATTGCGTGCAGCGAAGAGGCGGATACTTCAGCCTTCGCCGAGTACAGCTTCGTCGGCGAGCTGGCGCTCGACGGCAGTGTGCGCGCGGTGAAAGGCGTGCTGCCGGTGGCGATCGAAGCGCGTAAGCGCGGCAAAAAGGGGCTGTTCGTTCCCGAAGCGAACGCGCAGGAGGCTGCCATGGTGCGCGGCATCGCGGTGTACGGCGTGCGCAATTTGCGCGAGACATTCTCATTTCTGCGCGGCGAGTGCACTCTCACGCCGGTTCGCGGGAACCTGGAGAAATTTTTCGCTAATCATCAAAGCTACGAGGTCGATTTCAGCGATGTGAAAGGCCAGGCGCACGTCAAGCGCGCGCTGGAAGTCGCTGTCGCCGGCGGTCACAACATTCTCATGGTCGGGCCGCCCGGATCGGGCAAGTCGATGCTGTCCAAACGCATCGCCACCATCATTCCGCCGATGTCCGTCGAGGAAGCGATCGCCACCACGAAAATTCACAGCATCGCCGGCCTGCTCACGGCTGAACAATCGTTTGTCGCCACGCGCCCGTTTCGCTCGCCGCATCACACCATCAGCGACATCGGTTTGCTCGGCGGCGGCGCGATTCCAAATCCCGGCGAAGTGAGTCTGGCGCACAACGGCGTACTTTTTCTGGATGAGCTGCCGGAGTTTCACCGCTCCACCCTCGAAGTCATGCGCCAGCCGCTGGAGGACGGCCGCGTCACAGTTTCGCGCGCTGCCGGCACCGTCACGTTCCCGAGTGAGTTCATGCTCGTCGCGGCGATGAATCCCTGCCCGTGCGGGTACTTCGGCGACCTGAAACGGGAATGCCGCTGCGGCCCGGTGCAGGTGCAGCGTTATCGACAGCGAATTTCCGGGCCGCTGCTCGATCGCATTGATCTCCACATCGAGGTCCCTTCGGTTGAGTACCGCGACATTTCCAGCGAACGCGTCGAAGAAGCATCAAGCACAATTCGCGACCGGGTGAGTAGCGCACGCAAACGCCAGCTGGCGCGGTTCGCCAATCACGCGCAGACAAACTGCAACGCGCGCATGGGCACGAAGCAGCTGAAGCAATTCTGCAAACTTGATGTGGAATCGCAGGAGCTCATCCGGGTGGCCATGAGCGAGCTGAACCTGAGCGCGCGCGCTTATGATCGAATCCTGAAGGTGGCGCGCACCGTTGCTGATCTCGGCGGCTCGGAACAGATTACCTCCGAACACGTCAGCGAAGCGATCCAGTACCGCAGCTTTGATCGCACTTTGTGGGTGTGAGATGGAATGGCTGCGCGCTTTCTGGTCATCTCATTTCAGCGCAGCGGGTTGAACTGGCTGCGCCATTGCACCGAGTACTTCAGCGGGATACGCACACCGGGCCGGCCACAACTGATCGAGAGCGGGCCGGTATTGTTCGACCGCGCCCATGACGTGCGCCGCGGCACCATCCGCACTGATTACGCCGGTTTGTACGACAGCAACGGCGCCGAGATTTACCAGCGCGTCGCCGTGTTGCTGCGCGATCCGCTTGATTGTTTCACCTCGCATTATCTCGGCCGCGCCGACATGAACTTCAAAAAAGCGCTCGGGAAATTTACGGCGTACAGCGTGAACATTCTTGAGTTCGACCGGCTCGTGCAGGCGCGCAAAGGCGTTTTCTATTTCGAGGATTTTGTGAACGATGAAACCGGAACATTCGAGTTTCTGCGCTTCTTTGGGATCGATATCGCCAACCGGGACTACGACTTCGCCGCGCTGATTGCCGCTTCGCGCGAGTGGTACCGCGGTACTCACGGGTTGTTCGGCAAGCGTGAACGCCCGCAACTGAAACGAAGACAACGCGCCGCCATCTGCGAAATGTTGCGCCAGCAGCTCGGCGATAGGTTTGAGCAATATCTCGGGCGATATTCGCTGGATGGCTGACAAATTACGCGCTGCGCTGCTGCTCACGTTTGCCCTTTGCGGCACCGCACTGGGTCAGCTACGCCTTCCCGCGTTGCGCAGCGCCGCGCAGTACTCAGCCTTTCATCGCGGCCTTTCATTCCTGGTCGTGCAAGACGGCCGTACTTTGCTCGAAGAGTACTCTGGCGGTGCGACAGCGGAGATTGAGCTGCGGATTTACAGCGGCACAAAAGCGTTTTGGAATCTCGCCGCTCTCGCCGCAGCGCAGGATAGTATTCTTGATCTCGATGAACCGGTCGCGAACACGATCACCGCCTGGCGTAAAGACGCCGCCAAGTCGCGCATCACCATTCGCCAGTTGCTGAATTTCGATTCCGGCCTCACCCCCGAATTCATGCTCCAGCAATCCGAACCGGGGGACCGCGATGCCATCGCGATCCACGCCCCACTGCTCGCGAGGCCCGGCGCCGCCTTCATCTACGGGCCAGCCTCGCTCCAAGTTTTCCATCGTGTACTCAAGACGAAGCTGCACAGCGAATCGCCGATGCGCTATCTCGAGCGCAGAGTGCTGGGAAAACTCGGGCTCGGGGCCCAGCGTTACCTGCCAGATCGCGCCGGCAATCCGCTGCTCGCCTCTGGGTTTGTTCTCACTGCGCGCGATTGGGCGAAGCTGGGTGCGCTGGTGTTGCACAACGGCTCACCGGTAATCTCACAACAATGGCTGGCGCAATGCTGGCGCGGATCCGCGGCGAACCCGATGTTCGGTTTCGGGTGGTGGAACAATCGCGCCGCGCCCTCAGGCCGCGAGATCGACGTGGAACGCGCGATCGACGCTCACTGGAGCGCGTCGGACTGGCGCAACGCCTGCCTTTGCCGTGACGCGCCTCGCGATCTCGTCGCGTGCATCGGATCGGGACACCAGCGGCTTTACGTGGTTCCGTCCTTGCGGCTCATCGTCGTCCGGCAGGGCGATGGCGGCTCATTTTCTGACGGCACCTTTTTGCGGCTGCTCCTCCACGGGTAAGGCACGGAGCGGCTGGCGCGGGCGGGGCGTCGCCACCATCAACATTCCATCGGCCGGCTGCCAGTGGTAACCAAAGGCGAAGCCGAGCGGCGCCGGCACCGGATCCTGCGCGTAGAGAGCGGCGAGGTCCGGCTGGTAGTACTTCGCGAATTCATCCCCATGCGGCACGTAGCGGCCGTAGCAGTTCACCGTCCAGCCCTTCGGAAACGCGCGCAGCGGGATTCCAGAATCGTCCTGAATGATGACCCTGCTGTTTTGCAGCAGGAAATTGCGCACGCCGGAAAAGCCGTCGCCGTGCATGAGGAACGATGCGGCTTTGAGCAGGCTCAACCCCGGGCCGCGCGCCGCGCACCAGCGCAGAAACGCGCTGTTCCCGCCCGAGAGATCGGTTTTGAAATAGTACAGCGTCTGCGGTTGATCACCGCCGGTAAACGTGATCTTCACGCCGTCAGCCGGCGATTTCACGTAGGTTACGTCGTCGATGGTGTAGCCGAGTCGCGCCAGGAACACGTAGAGAATGGGCAGAGTACCACTGACGTTCCCCCGCCCCAGATCAGCGCGCATGTCCTTGGTGATGAAGTACTGGAAGCGCAGAATCGAATTCATCGAATTGCGGAGGGCGAGCAGATCGGCGCCGAGCATGGCAGCGGGCAATTGCATCACATCGGGCACATTCCCGACCGGCTCAAGCCCGGCGAGAATGTAAGTGTGCGCGAGTGGAAAAAAGAGGTTGCCGTAAAGAAAATCCGGCCCGCTGAACATGTAGTACATCGTGTCGGTGCTGCGATGAAATTCCGGCACGTTCGCGAGCATCCACTGGCGAATAGGCGTGATTTGCCGGCGTTGTTTGCGGCCCCACGCTTCCTCCATCGCTTTGGCGTGTTCCTGCCAGACGGGGTCATGCTTCAGCGGCTCTAACGCGCCCGTGACCGGCATCCCCGCCAGAAAACGGGCCGTATCGGTGAGACTTGGCGGAGCTGCTGCTGCTGCCGGCGCGCCTGTGACCGGCGCGTCCTGCTGGGCAAATGTTGCCGCGCCAAAGAAGCAACTAACGAGAAATAGCCAGGCTGTTTTCACGTACTCGTGGTTCGCGGCGAAATGAAATAGATCAGCAAACCGGAAAGAGCAGTTGCCAGGCCGAGCAGCGATGGCGTGCGCGTCGCTGCCTCCGCCAGCAGGTGCCACAACATCCAGCCGCTGATCAGCAGAAAAATGAGCGGCGTCACCGGATAACCCCACGCGCGAAAAGGGCGCGGCAAATCTGGCCGGCGCCAGCGCAGCACGAAAACCCCGAGTACAGTGAGCGCCGAACAAAGTGTGAGACTGAATTGCACGTAATTGACCACGCTTTGAAAGCTCGCGCTTAGCAGCATCACATTGACGACCAGCCACTGCGCGACAATGGCGCGAGCGGGAACGCCACCGCGCGTTCGCGCTGACAACCACCTGAGTACGGCGAAATCTTCGCCCATGGTCGCCGTCACCCGCGGTCCGATCCACATCATTGCACTCACCGTCGAAATGAGCCCGACACAAATACAGGCCGCCATCACTCTCCCGCCCGTAACACCGAAAATGTGGGTGCCGGCGATCAGAGCGACTTCCTGTTTTCCGACCATCTCCGCCGCCGAGGTCGTGCGCACGAAAACAGCATTGAGGAAAATGTAGAGCGCGCTCACAAGCACAGTGCCGAATCCGAGCGAGAGCGGAATGTTGCGCCGCGGCTGCCGCAACTCGCTCGTGATGTAAGTAGACGCGTTCCAGCCTGAGTACGCGTACATAACCCAATACAAACTGATCGCGAACGGCGCGCTCGCGATCAAATGCCAGTCGCCTTTCACCGGGAGAAACGAAATCGGCTGCGTTTTTTTCACCGCTGATCCCGCTACGATGATGACCAGGAGCAGCGCGATTTTCAGAATCGTCGAGCCGATTTGAAACGCGCTGCCGATGCGCAAATTGCACAACAGCACCGCGGTGGTGACGAAAACAGCCGCGAGCGCGGCAAAGAGCGGATCGATTGCCGGCGCAAGCCCGTGCAGATAAGTACCGAAAGGCATGGCGGCAATCGCAACTGGCGCGGCAAACCCGACCGTGGCCGAAATCCAGCCGGCGATGAATCCGACAGCGGGATGATAAATCTCGCGCAGCAGATTGTACTCGCCACCGGAGCGTGGCAGCGCGGCACCGAGCTCGGCATAACAAAGAGCGCCGCACATCGCACAGATGCCGCCGATTGCCCACAGGGCGACGATGGCAAAGCCGGTCGGCAAATCGCCCACCTGAAAGCCAAGGCTGGTAAAGACGCCGGTGCCGACCATGTTCGCGACGACAATGCACGTGGCTGTGAGCAGCGAGATGCGGGACGTTCGTGCCGGCGCGTGCATTTGATTCACCGGAAGCCAATTCTACGCCGCGCCCCGTTTGCGCCCAGTCCCGCAATCGGAACGGATGAATCCCGTTTGCGGGATGAGCCAAAGAACTAACGACTTGCAGTTTACGTGATAAGTCTCTCTCTTCATCTGCTTTGAAGCGGAACCCGGCTATCTGGCATAATGGCTGCGCTGCGGGTTTTGCCCCAGCAGTTTCCAAACGAGATTAGACGACATGGCGAGAATTTTAATCGCGGACGATCAACCGGACGTGCTCGAGGCACTGCGCATTCTGCTCAAAGGCGCCGGACACCAGTCGGATTCGGTGACGTCGCTCACTGGCATTTTTAACGCGCTCGAGAAACGCGATTACGCGCTGCTGATGATGGATTTGAACTACACCCGCGACACCACTTCGGGCCAGGAAGGATTGGAAGTGATCCCGAAATTGCAGGAGCTCGACAGCACGCTGCCCATCGTGGTGATGACCGCGTGGGCGACGATCGATCTCGCAGTCGAGGCGATGAAACGCGGCGCGCGCGATTTCGTGCCGAAGCCGTGGGACAACGAGCGGCTGCTCGCGATCGTGCGTACTCAGATCGAACTCTCCGCCGCATTGCGCAAGGGCCGCAAACTCGAAGCCGCGAATCAGCTTTTGCGCGGCGGCGCGCCGAACATCATCGCGGAATCAGCCGCCATGCGGCCAGTCCTCGAGATGATCGCACGCGTGGCGCCGTCCGACGCCAATGTACTCATCACTGGCGAGAACGGCACCGGCAAAGGTTTAATCGCACAGGCGCTGCACGCGCTTTCGCCGCGCGCATCCCACACCATGATGACGGTGAACATGGGCGGCTTGTCGGAAACGATTTTCGAAAGCGAGCTCTTCGGCCATGTCAAAGGCGCGTTTACCGATGCAAAATCAGACCGGGCCGGGCGCTTCGAGTTGGCCGATGAATCGACCTTGTTCATGGACGAGATCGCAAACATCCCGTTGAACTTGCAGGCGAAACTTTTGCGGATGCTCGAGACGGGCGAGTTCGAGCGCGTCGGTTCATCGAAAACGCTGCACGCCAATGTGCGGATCATCTCCGCTACCAATGCCAATCTGCATGATGAAGTCGCGGCCGGAAAATTCCGGCAGGATTTGCTGTTTCGATTGAACACGATCGAAATTGCGCTGCCGCCGCTGCGCGATCGCAAGGAGGACATTATGCCGCTGGCTAACAACTTCCTGCGCCAACACGCCAAACGGTACCGCAAAACCATCGGCGGCTTCGATGAAACAGGGCGTGAACGTCTGATGGCACATGCGTTCCCCGGAAACGTGCGCGAGCTTGACCACGTCATCGAGCGCGCGGTGCTGATGTCGAGCGGCTCGCAAATCAAGGCACGCGATCTCGGGCTTTCGACCGGCAGCGGCGATTCGCGCGGGCTCGAAGAGATGAGCCTGGAGGAAGTGGAAGCGTACTTGATCAAAAAGGCGCTGGCGCGCGCCGGCGGAAATGCGCGGCAGGCGGCGGAAGCGCTCGGGCTGAGCCGAAGCGCATTTTATCGCCGACTGCAACAGTATGGGTTGTAAGTGGCGCGACTTTTCAAGTTGCGCCGCGCCGCTTGGAAACCTGCGCCGCATCCAATGAATCGCGCACGCAAAGTTCGGCGGCGCCTCTCGCACGAGGATCGGTTGACGTGGCTCGTGATCGGCGCGGTGGCGCCCGCTACACTGGTTGCGCTGTCTCTGCTTTTCCTGGGCGAGTACAGCGCGAAAGTTCAGTGGACATTGTCGCTGATCATTCTGGGGTTCGCGTTCGGCTGTATCGCGAGCACGCGGGAGCATGCGATCCGGCCGTGGCAAACAGCGACGAATCTTCTGGCTGCTCTGCGCGAAGGCGATTACTCGATTCGTGCGCGCGGCGCGCGTGAGGACGACGCGCTCGGCGAGGCCTTGATCGAAGTCAATGCGCTGGGTGAAACGCTCCGCATTCAGCGGCTCGGCGCGTTTGAAGCGACAGCGCTGCTGCGCACGATCATGGCGGAAATCGATGTCGCGGTCTTCACCTTTGATCCGCAACGCAAGCTGCGTCTGGTCAATCGCGCCGGCGAAAATTTACTGCGCCAGCCGATGGATAAAGTGCTCGGAAGAAATGCGCGCGACCTTGGCCTCGATGTTTGCCTCGATTCTGAACCAGATGTGCCGCTGACCCTGAGCTTTCCTGGGGCGAGCGGCCGGTGGGGTGTGAGCCGCAGCACATTCCGCGAACACGGCTTGCCCCACGAGCTACTCGTACTTCGGGATCTCAGCCGCACCTTGCGCGAAGAGGAACGAATCGCCTGGCAGCGTCTTGTGCGCGTCCTTGGCCACGAGCTGAATAACTCGCTCGCGCCCATTAAGTCGGTGGCGGGCAGTTTGGAAACTCTGCTCCGGCGCGACCCGCTGCCGGAGGACTGGCAGGAGGACGCGCGCAGCGGTCTAAACGTCATCGCGTCACGCGCGGAATCGCTCGGCCGCTTCATGCACGCTTACGCCCGGCTGGCGCGTTTGCCTCCGCCGCAAAAGGAGGTGGTGGTTATCGGCGAAGTAGTCAAACGAGCAGCAAACATGGAAACGCGTTTACCAGTGCGCGTGCAAAACGGGCCAGAGATTTCGGTGCACGCGGACGCGGCGCAAATCGAGCAGGCGCTGATCAATCTGCTCCACAATGCGACGGAGGCGTCGCTCGAAACGAAGGGCGGCGTCGCTGTTACCTGGCAGGCGAATAGCGAGTGCGTGGAAATTTTTGTCCGTGATGAAGGACACGGCATCATGAATCCTACGAACCTGTTCGTGCCGTTCTTTACGACGAAACCCGGCGGCTCAGGCATCGGCCTCGCCTTATCGCGCCAAATCGCGGAAGCCCACGGCGGCTCATTGACGCTGACCAACCGGAAGCAGCAACGGGGAGCAGAAGCGGTCTTGCGGTTGCCGAAATAGCGCCCGCGGTAGCAATGCCGTATTATTATTGTACATTTTTCAACCCCAACTGGAGCGTCCCCGTAAGAGTGGCCCACAGAGTACGGCGTCAAACCAGGTTAAAAATGTAAATTCCAGGGCTGCTTGGGAAAAATCTAACCGAAAATTATAAATTAGAAGCCAGATAAAGTCTCAACTGCCCTAAAATTATAAATTTTCCGCCGGATTAAGTTTAATCTGCCCGAAAATTACAAATTCTTCGCCAGTTTAGAAAAAATCTGCCCGGAAATTGTAAATTTCTCGGCTGTTTACGCCGCAACAGCCCGAAAATTATAAATTTTTGCCCAGATGAAATTTAATCTGGCCGAAAATTACCAATTCCTCGCCAGATTTTTCCAAAGTAGGTCAGGAATTATAAATTTTCGCGACCTGGCAGTTTAGCGGCCGATCTCGATATTGCCGTTGGCGAGCGTCCCGCCGGCGGAGTAACCGTTGCTCAGGCGGATGGCGAACTTGTCTCCTTTGCCGGTCGAGCTCAGGTCGTCGACATCTACGGTGAACGTCACCGTGCCTGTCTTGCTGCCCGTGAGCTTGCCTGTGCCGGTGAAATGCGCGTGCGTTTTCGGGTTCTCGGAGAGCGACGTCACCTTAGTCGCAGTCAAAGTGAAGCCTTTACCCGGGTCTTTGTAGGTCAGTGTGCCCTCGGTGATCTGGCCGCTGCTGTTTACATCAACATCGAAGTAAAAGCTCGCCTGCTTCTCGTTCACCTCAATCGCACCGCTTCCCCAAACGCTCTTCAATGAAGCAGGCGTTGGCGTTGGAGTCGGAGTGGGCTTCGGAGTTGGTGTTCGTGTGGGCGTGGGCGTGGGTGTCGGAGTGGGTGTTGGAGTGGGCGTCGGTGTCGGAGTCGGCGTTGGAGTTGGAGTGGGGGTGGGAGTAGGTGTAGGAGTTGGAGTTGGAGTCGGCGCCTGCACTTCAAACGCGCCGATGTCGCTGCCGTCGCCGCCGGGAGCATTCGGAATGTTCGGGTTATCCACCGGGCGGTTGAATCCGCGCTGGTCCGTTGTGATTCCTGCGACCGCGCCGCCCTGGTCGATGGCCGGGCTGCCGGTCAGCAGGGCCATTGTGAAAGTGGGGCCGCCATTGTTCGCCAGCGGCCCGAGCATCGGATCAATGGGCGAGGCCGAGGTCCCGATCTGATCCGCCGGGCCGGGAGTAATTACTGCGTCCGTGCCATTCCCGATAAGATTGTAGCCTTGCGAAACAACCGGGCCGCTGATGTCCGGCCCCACTTGCGCTGTGTTCAGCGCGACGATCGTGTCGCGTGTGGTGTAAACCGGCGTGCCACCCTGCGGCACGATCGCAACGCCGCCGCCAGTCCCTTGCGCAGTACTTACCGTTTGCGGGGTGCCGTTAACTAACTGCTGCGTTAATACCGCCGTGCTGTTATTC
>JAFASN010000066.1 GCA_019244415.1 Verrucomicrobiota bacterium
GGTTGAAGACAAACCTCCAGAAGAGCGAAGCCGCCGTGGCTGAGTACAAGGAGCAGCATCCAGATGCGTTGCAACTGGGCGGCGGCACAGCGAATACCGGCAGCCAGGCTGGATCAGGTTCGGGCGGGACGGGCACGCGCGGCGGCATCGTGGAAGACAAATTGCAAGACTTGAGCAGCAAGATCACCCAGGCGCGATCCGACCGGGCGCGTCTCGAGGGCGAACTCAAGCAGATCGAGCTTGCGAATAACAACATCGATCAGCTGCTCGCGGTGGGCAGCATCGCCAACGCGGTACCGGTACTCGAGGCGAAGCGCAACCTCACGCAAATCCAGGCCGAGATGGCGACACTGGCGCTACGCTACAAAGAGAAGCACCCGAAAATGATGGCAGCGCGCGCGACGTTGAAAGCAGCTCAGGAAAATCTGCGCCGCGCTGTGATCGCGCAAGAGGGCATGGTACGCAATTCCATCGGGCAGACGCAGGCAACGGAGCAGGATTTGCAGGAGGCGTTCAAAGCACAGCAGGGCACTGCGATGCAATTGAACCGCACCGCCATTGGCTACCAGGAGCTGGCGCGCCAGGCGGAAAGCGATCGCGCGCTATATGAAAGTGTGTTGCGGCAAATCAAGGCGACCGATTTGACCAAAGACGTAAAGACGAACGCCGTCAGCGTGGCCGAGCAGGCTGTAGTACCGCGGCGCCCGGTGAGCCCGATTGCATCCAAGGCCATCACTTTCGGTCTGCTCGGCGGGCTTGCCGCCGGGCTTGCTTTTGTCTTCGGCGCGAACGCGCTGGATCGCTCGGTAAAAACCGTGGACCAGGCGGAAGCGATCTTCGGGCTGCCAGTACTGGCCGCGATTCCTGAGACCAAGGGCGACGCGCCAAAAACCGCCGCGGGCAGGAGGCGTGCACCGCCCGAAGGCGCCAAATATCGCCTCGTCGATGAAGCGCGCGGGGGCGATATTGCCGAAAGTTTCCGCAACCTTCGGGCGGCGCTTTCACTTCTCGGGCCTGAGGAAGAGCGGAAAGTGTTCCTGTTTACCAGCGCTCTTCCGAATGAAGGCAAGAGCTTCACGAGCGTGAACTACGCGCTCGCGCTGGCACAACAAGGTCACCGCGTGCTGTTGATCGATGGCGATCTGCGGCGGCCCAGCGTGCATAAGATTTTTAATGTCGATAAGACTGCGCCGGGGGTGGTGGATCGTCTGGTGAATGCCGTGTCGCTTGAACACGCCATCAAGCGCGTGGATACGGCGGGTTCCCAACCGCTCGCTGGCCATCTTGGCGCCCAGAGCGCGGCGGGCGAGCTTTATGTGCTCGCGGGCGGTCAGCGCGCCCCGAATCCGGCGGAATTATTGAGTACCGATTGCTTCAGTGACCTGGTCCAGGAAGCAGCGGCACAGTTTGATCGTGTCGTGATCGACAGCGCGCCAATTCTGGCCGTGAGCGATACATTATTAATGGTGCCGCACATTCAGACTACATGCTTCGTGCTGCGGGCGAGCAAGACTCCACGTAACGCGATCAACCGCGCGCTTACTCTGCTCGCGGCCGCCGTTCATCGTCCCGCGGGATTAATTCTGAATCGGCTGCCACGCCGCCGCGGCGCAGGTTATTACTATTACTACTCCTCCCATGGGTACGGCGACGGCGTTAGCTATGGCGACGACTCTCGGCCGGCAGCCGCTCGCGGATCGCGCAACGGCGCTGCCTAGCGCGGCTGAGCACTGCCTCTTGGTACTTCAAAAATCAGTACTCGCATTGCGGAGTTCCCCGTTTTCCGTAGGGTTTGCGACTCGCGAATGGATTCGGAACTGGAGAAGCTTGTCGAGTCAGGCAAGCTAACGACGACACAAGCCGCGCATCTGGAACAATTGCGGCCCGGCACGTTTTGCCTCCACAAAAGCTGGGGCTTTGGCCGGGTGGCCGAATGGAACCTGTTGCTCAATCAGATCGTGATCGATTTCACCGGCAAGCCAAAACACCCCATGCAGCTCGCCTACGCGGCGGACCATCTCACGTCCATCCCGCCCGAACATTTCCTCGCGCGCAAAGCCAACGAGCCGGACACAATCCGCGCCCTCCTCAAGTCCGATCCTTCCGCTGTCGTCCGCAACATTCTCGAGGGTTTCGGCGGCAAGGCGATGCTCAACCAGATCAGCGAAATGATGGTCGGCGATCTGTTCACCGAAGCCGAGTGGAAGAAATGGTGGACCAACGCCAAGAAGGCGATGAAAGGCAGCGGCTATTTCTCTGTCCCAGCGAAGAAATCCGAGCCGATCGCGCTCCGCCAGGATCGCGTCTCGCGCGCGGACGAGCTCACCGCTTTCTTCAACAACGCTCGCCAGCCGAAAGAACAAGCCGCCGCGCTCGACCAGATCATCAAATTTTCCAGTGAGTTCAGCGACGCCGTCGCGCAATTGCAGCCGATCGTGGAGAAGATCGAGAACACCGCGGCGCAGAACCAGAAGCTGCATACGGCGCTGAGCTTCGAGCTGTTGCTCGGGCGCGACGATCTCCTGGAGCGCGTACCGCAATTGCGAACCACGCGGCCAGACCTCGCGCTCGACCGGCTTATTCGCGAAGAAGAAACGCGCCTCGGTAGCATCCTCTCGTCGTTGCCAGCGGCGAAAGAGCGGCGGATTTTGCAGGCTCTCCCGCGTGCGCTCGGCGAAAACTGGACTGCCCGTGCATGGCAGCTCATGAGCTCACACAACCCGCGCACCGTCGCACAAGTACCGAAGGTTTTTCTAGAAAATGGCCGGCGCGATGACCTTCGCGACCTGCTGGAACGCGCAGTCCGTGAGCATTCCGCCACGAGCGAAATGATGATTTGGCTCTGCCGGGAACGCGCGCACTGGCCCGAGCTGATCTCCCCGGAAATCCTCCCGGCCGTCCTCTCGTCGATTGAGCGCGATCAGCACAATGAAACTTCGCGCTCCACTCGGCTGCGCGATCTGTTGCTCGATGATCGCGAGCTGATCAGCGATCTCTTCGCCGGTGCGGATGCGGGGGCCGCGCGCGATGCGATGCGCCGGCTCCTGCTCACTCCCGTGTTCGACGACCTGACCAAGCGATCGTTCATGGCGCGTGTCATCAAACTTTATCCTGAGCTCGAGAGCATGGTGCCGGGGGCGCAGGAGGAAAAAAGCGAATCGCTGGTGGTTTCATGGAGCAGCCTGGAGAAGCGGAAGGCTGAGTACGAGGAAATCATCAACAAGAAAATCCCGGAGAACTCACGCGAGATCGGCGTGGCGCGGTCGTATGGCGATCTGCGCGAGAATTTCGAATTCAAAGCCGCCAAGCAAATGCAGGCTGTACTCATGCGTCGCAAAGCCGAGCTCGAGCACATGCTGACCAACGCGCGCGCGACCGACTTCGCGAATCCCGACACGTCACAAGTTTCTATCGGCACCATTGTCACGCTGCGCGATGTCGATTCCGCCCAGGAAGAGAGCTACACCATTCTCGGTGCGTGGGACGGCAATCCCGAGCAGCACATCATTTCCTACCAGACTGCCATCGGCCAGGCGCTTCTCGGCAAACGCGCTGGTGAACGCGTGACCCTAAGTACGGAACACGGTGTCGCCACATTCGAGATCCTGAGTATTGAAGCGGCGCCGGTGGACTTGCTTCACGGGCCGGCGGATGATCAGCCGGCCGACGATGATATGGGCGCGCCGGTCAGCGCGGCGGCGGAAGTGAGGCTGCCGGCCTGACTTCACCAGACAGCCGCGGTACTTAAGCAAAATCGCCGGCCGCGATTCCGCACGACCGGCGATTAGTTATTTCTTAACGACGCTCGCGATTACGGCGTAGCCGACGGGCTTGCGCTCGCCGCGGCTTTCATCTCTTTCTTCGAGCCTTTCTCCGCTTTGCCCGCGCCCTTGGCTTCGATGTTGGTGGCGGTCATGGTGTAATGCACCGTCACCTTTTCGCCGACCTTCGGCTCGGTATCAGCCTTGGTGTTGGAATCGCGCGCGATCTCCCAACGCTCTTTATTCTTGCCCTTCTCGATCACGATCATGCTGCTATTCACTTCCACGATCGGACCAGTCACCTGGTAATCTTTCGCGCTCGCCCCAAACACCGCGCCGCTCAGCGCCATACCCGCCGCGACGATCAAACTGACTGCTGTTATTTTCATAAGTAACGGATTAGACGAACGGGCGCGGTACTATTCAAGAATTTTGCGGCAATGGCGCTGGTGCACTGCGGTGTCGTTTGATGAATTCGTCCGCCAGCGCGCGATAGGCGCGCGCCCCGGCGCCGGCGTTATCGTACTCAAGAATGGTTTTGCCGAAGCTCGGGGCTTCGCTTAGGCGAATGCTGCGCGGGATGAGCGTATCGAACACGCGTTCACCAAAATGCTGGCGTACTTCGGCAACAACCTGGCCGCTCAATTTTGTGCGCGCGTCATACATTGTCATCACGATGCCGGTGATCTCGATTCCGCTGTTCGCGCCTGAATCGCGCACCTGCTGGATCACGCGGACGATTTTCACCAGACCCTCAAGCGCGAAATATTCGCACTGGATCGGCGTGAGCAATTCGTCCGCGGCTGCGAGCGCGTTCGTCATCAAAATGCCGAGCGACGGCGGGCAATCGAGAAAAACGAAGTCGAAGGCATTGTCGTCGCGCAATGGTCGCAATGAATGCGCCAGCCGCAGCAGGTGATCATCCATCCGCGCGATTTCCACTTCGGCGCCCGCCAGATCGAGATCGGCCGGAATGAGAAAAAGCCGCTCCAGGCGGGTGGGTAAAATTTTGTCGGTGATCGGAGAGTTACCGAGCAGCGGCTCGTAAAGCGACTCGCCTTCGAACTCAGGCATGCCGAGCGAGCTGGTGGCGTTGCCCTGCGGGTCGAGATCAATCAGCAGGATACGCTGCTCTTTTTCAGCCAGCGCCGCGCCGAGGTTTACGGCCGTGGTGGTCTTGCCCACGCCGCCTTTTTGATTGGCAATGGCGACGATCTTCATCGCGGCATACGCCGGCTTGCGGGGAGCGCGCGTATCATCGCGGGCAGATGAGCGTGCGCAGCTCGAAAGTACGGCAGCCGTCGCGTTCCTGCCAGAGGAGTTGGTCGGGCGCGGGAAGCATCTCCGTGACCTCGAGCTCGCCCGCTTTGGTGAGCCAGCGGTGAAAAATTTCTAACGAGAAGTAGCTCTCCAGATCCACGAAAACCGGCTTGGTGTCTTTGTCGCGATTTTCCGCTCCAGCGCGACGCAGCGCAGCTTCAGCGGGCCGCACGTAGATGAAGCGCGGCCAATCTTTTGCCGCACGCAGACGCTCGATTGCGAGTACGAGGTCGCGTGAAACGCCGGAGAAGTTCCCGCCGCCAAGCTCTTCCGCGGAAACACTCCAGGCTCGGCGCTGCACAACGACGCTGCCGCAACGTAGCCGAGGCGTATGCGGCGCGATCGTGAAAAGAAACGGGTGAAAGCCAAGAGGAATCACCCAGTTACGCGCAAACGAGCCGAGATATTCCCGGCCGCGGCGGATGCCCACGTCGCCGGCATCGTCGATAAAAACTTCCGCTTCCTCCGGCGGAACGCAGCGCCAGCCTGGGTTCGGCCTTTGCGGCGCGACGAAGACGGAATTGTGCGGGAGGACATCGAACAGACGCACCGTCGTGTGAGCGGTGAAATCGGCCGCGAAAAACCCGAAGTGACAAACCGGTTTGCCATCCAGCATCGATTCAAGCGCGCGCGAGAACGCCGGCTTATCCGGGCAACTCCAGAACATGCAGTGATGCAGCGCGGCGGCCGCTGGATGCAGCTCGCCAATGATCCAGCTGTACTCACCGCGATTTACCGCTTCCACTGATTCCGCCGCCAACTGCAAATCAGCGGAAGGAAACGTGAACTCGTCGAACTTCGGATAAGCAAAACTGCGCCGCACGACAGCGCAATCATCCGCCGTGAGCTCGTACTCAGTCTCGTCCGCGTGCGGGCGCAGTCGCTCACGGAAGGCAGCTTTCACTTCCTCGAACGCGATGTGCGGCATCGCTACCAATCCCGGCCCGGTGAGTGGAAGCTTGGCCGCTTCGCAAAATTGCATAAAGGCCGGCAGCGGCATGACGCGATCTTTCGGCGCCGCTTTTTCCAAAAGGGTGCGAAGGTTTGCCGCCACGCGCGCGGCAACGAACGCGTAAGTGTCCCGCCAGAAATCAATCCACGGCTGCGCTTGCGTCACCACCTCGTCGAGCAGCGCTTCACGCAACTCGAATGTGCAGTCGCGCGAACATTCTTCCACGATCGGATTGACCGCGGCGTAGAGCGCGCGGCCGCCGGTCTCGCGTTTCGCGCCCAGCTGCGCCAACTCTTCTTTTGTTTGGGTCAGAATCTTCTCGCGTTGCGCAGGCGCGGTTTGAATCGCGAAATCGGACGCGAGCTTTTGTAAGCGATCCGCCACGGGCAGCCAGCGCTCGGAATTTTCGCCGCCTTGGCGCAGCTCGCGGTGAATCGCGGCAAACGCGAACGGCTCCATCGCTGGTACTCGCACCGGCGCACCGCCATCAGCGTTGATTGCGGCGGCGAGCGCCAGCGCGACCCATCGCTCAGGAAAAGCTTCGCGCCGCTGAATTCCAGGCTGGGCGCTGAAAGTGAGGTTGGGTCCGTCATTCACAACCCTGCCCCAAGCGGATGGGCCGAACTCACTGAAGGTGTCGTTTTTCGCCGCCACGCGCTGGAGATAAAGCAGCAGGTGACGTTCGCGCTCGCGAGCGCGGCTGTTGCGCGGCGGCAGCTCGGCACCCGGCGCTGGGATATCCATGAGGTGATGCACGTTGCCGGAGCCAAACAGAAGATAAGCCGGAAGCAGCTCCGCGCTTTTGGCAAACAGCGAACGGCGTGCTCGCGCGACAGCGCTCTCGAGCTCCTTGTCGAGGTTTGCCCGCGCTTTCGTCAGTGCCGCGGCAGAAGTGGCGTACTCGTGTAACGGTTCCGGAATTTCCTGCGCGGGCGGCACCTCATCTTTGCGAATGGCATCGCGCCAGGCGTGAAACGCCTCCGGTGAAAGGCCGTTGTCGCGCCGCGTGATGAATTGCTCGACTACCGGTTTCAGGGAAGCCAGCTGACTTTCAGCGTTGAGCAATGCGCGCGCGGCGCGGCTCGCCTCGGTCGTCGCAAACTGCTCGAGGACATCGAACGGCACGCCCGCGAGCCGAATCAAGAACGGAGAGGCGATGCGGTAAGGCGATGACACAGCCGCACGAAACCGAAAGCAGGCGGTGGTGACAAGTGAAACTCTACTCGCGCTTGTAATCAGCCCTCGTACTCATGCTCACTCGTACTCATCACTCGTCACTCCTCCGCATCCATTCCTCTATTGCCTCGCGGGTATTCCTGCCTAAAGTCCCCCGCTTC
Organism: Verrucomicrobiota bacterium; assembly: GCA_019244415.1. GTDB lineage: Bacteria > Verrucomicrobiota > Verrucomicrobiia > Chthoniobacterales > UBA10450 > AV69. Next base: position 7,371 of record JAFASN010000066.1, read on the forward strand.
ATTCGCCTATGACTTATTTGCTCGCTTTCGATATTCTGCGCTCTGGCGTGACCTTGTCGCTCGTCTGCGCGGCGGCGGGGCTCATCTTTGCCTTCGGCCTCATCGCCTTCATCCTGCGCTCTTCCCCAGGAAACGAACGGATGCGCCAGATTTCGGGCGCGGTGCAGGAAGGCGCGAAAGCTTACCTTAATCGCCAAGTCATCACCATCAGCATCATCGCCGCGATCATTTTCGTACTGCTCTTCATCTTTAAAGATCACCCGACCGCGGTGGGTTTTCTCGTTGGCGCGTCCTGTTCGCTGGCCGCTGGGTACATCGGGATGCGCATTGCCGTTCTGGCCAACACTCGCACGACGCAAGCTGCGACGCACACGTGTGGCGCGGCGCTGCGCGTGGCGTTTAATGGCGGCGCCGTCACTGGTTTGCTTGTCGTTGGCCTGGCGCTTCTCTCGGTTGGAATTTTCTACACTGTCGCCGGCAAAATCGTTGGGCATGACATGGCCGTGCGCAGTCTCGTCGGCTTGGCCTTGGGCGCGAGTCTGATCAGCGTTTTCGCGCGACTTGGCGGCGGCATTTACACGAAAGCGGCTGATGTCGGCGCGGATCTGGTGGGCAAAATCGAGAGCGGGCTGGAAGAAGACGATCCGCGTAATCCGGCAACGATCGCTGACAACGTCGGCGATAACGTGGGTGATTGCGCGGGAATGGCGGCCGACGTTTTCGAGACGTACGCCGTAAGTTTAATCGGCGCGATACTCGTGGGCCTGCTCACCGTCGGCGGCTCTCCCGCGGCGATCGTTTATCCCTTTGTTCTCGGTGGAATCTCTGTGCTCGGCGCGATCTGCGGCATTCTTTTCGTTAATTTCGCCGGCGGCAAACCGGCGACGGTACTCATGGGCGCAGTGGGCACAAGCGCGATCATTTCCGCCATTCTCTTCTGGCCGGCGACGCACCAGCTTTTCCCGAACGGCGTCACCATCGGCGGCGTTCTGCGGTCACCGACTGATCTCTACTGGGCGTCGTTCATCGGTCTACTCATGACCGGAATCGTGGTGGTGATTACCAATTACTACACCTCGACGAAGTACCGGCCCGTGCAGAAAATCGCGCGCGCTTCGGAAACAGGTCACGCCACCAACATCATCGCCGGGCTTGCCATTGGTCAGCACGCCACCGCGTTGCCGGTCGGCTTCATCGGAATCGCGATCCTGCTCAGCTTCCATTTCGCCGGGCTTTACGGGATCGCCGTCGCCGTCATGGCCATGCTGTCGATGGCCGGCATTATTATCTCGCTCGATGCCTTCGGCCCGATCACGGATAACGCCGGCGGCATCGCCGTGATGAGCAATCTGCCCAGCAGCGTCCGCCACGTTACGGATGAGCTCGACGCTGTGGGCAACACCATGAAAGCGGTCACGAAAGGTTACGCCATCGCCTCCGCCGGCCTGGCTGCGCTTGTACTTTTCGGGTCGTATGTGGAGGAACTGCGCGCGCACGTCACGCGGCACGGTGAGCCGTTCAACTTCCAGTTTTCCCTGACCGAGCCGAAAGTGATCATTGGCTTGTTCATTGGCGGTTTGCTGCCTTTCATTTTCACCGCGTTCAGCATGGACGCCGTGGGCAAAGCCGCGGGCGCAGTTGTGCGCGAAGTACGGCGCCAGCTCACCGCCAAGCCCGGTATTTTGCGCGGCGAAGACACGCCTGATTACGGCAGCGCCGTGGATATTGTGACGAAAGCCGCGCTGCGCGAGATGATCATTCCTGCGCTTTTGCCAGTGGTATTCGTCATTCTCGTCGCCGTCATTCCTCCGCTCGGTCCGCTCGTACTCGGCGGCGTACTCGTCGGCACAATTGTAACCGGCTTATTCGTCGCGATTGCGATGACGAGCGGCGGCGGCGCATGGGACAACGCGAAGAAGTTCATCGAGGAAGGAAACTACGGCGGCAAAGGCTCACCCGCGCACGCCGCGGCAGTCACCGGCGACACCGTGGGCGACCCGTACAAAGATACTGCCGGCCCGGCGATTAATCCGATGATCAAAGTGGTGAACATCGTCGCCATCCTGATCATCCCCATTTTCTTTTGAGCGATTGTTGCCGCGCTGGCCGGCGACCCGGCCAATTTCGCAGCAAAAGTTTGCGACGACGAGAGACCGCCGCTACAAAGAAAGATTCTGTCATGCCTGAAGAAGCTCGCGATTATCAGATCGTTTCCACCACGCACACGCCTTCGCTTTCCAAGGTGCTGGCCAAGCCGGACGCGAGCGCGAATCCGTTCAAGGTCGTCATCGACCCGAAGGTACGGAGCGCGTTGCGGCGTGCACTCGTCGATCTCATCGATTACCACGACGAAGCGCTGGCCGAGCATTTCGCCGAAGGCAAACTCGCGCTGGATTCTTACAAGGAGTACATCGAGCTCTTTGCCCGCAGCCTCAAAGAAACAATGGAAAGCCGCGAGGGCGTCGCCTACCTGCTGCGCGCGGTGGGCTTCGATGTGCGGCCGGACGAGATCAACCTGAACCCTGAGTTGCGCTGGAAAAAGGGCGCGCCGGGAGCTTTTGGGTCGAGCTTGCTTTGAAGTTTTGGCCGAAAATCCAAGAGTACACTGAAAGAGGAAAGGCGTGTGCGTTCTGCGCGGTTAATCCGCGCCCGCGCCATTTACTAGCGCGGCTTCTTCGGGCAGCAGCTGCTCCGGGGAAATAGTTTTGATCAATTCTTTCGCGCGTTCGGTTTGGTCAGTTGCCAGCAGCGCCGCGGCGTAAACTGCGCGCCAGTTTGGTTGCGCCAGGCTCCAGTCAATCGCCGGACCATTGAATTGCGCGACCGCGCCGGCGCCGTCATGTTCACGCAAACAAGCGAGTGCCGCTGTCACGCGGAATTCGAGGCGGTTCGGGTACTTCGCCGCGAGCGCTTTCGCCTTCTTCGCGTAAGCGTCAGTTCCCTGGTCGAGCAGCAGATTGAAATAAATCGCGCGATTTTGCGCGTCCGGGTCGGTCGAGTTTAGCGCGAGCGCTTTCTCGGCCAGATTCCGCGCCGCGTTGGCATCGCGCATTTTCGCGGCCAGCCGTTGTTCTCCGGCTAAGGCGGCAAGCGTTTGCTCGGGAGAACGCGCGAGTTGGTCGTACGCCTGCAACGCAGCTTCCGGGGCTCCGCTTTGCTCAGCGAAGCTGGCGATGAATTGAAGCTTTTTCGCGTCGCCGGCCGCTGCGGCGATCGCTTTGTTCCAATGCAGGTTTGCATCAAGCGTGGCGTGTTGCTCGGCGGCAACGCGTGCGCGGAAGCTCTCGATCACGCTGGTATCGAACTTCAGATCAGGCCGGGATAACGCCGCCTCGATTTCGCTCCAGCGTTTCTCGCTCGCCAGCGCATCAAGCCGCGCCAGCAACAACTGACGAGCGGTGGTCTCGGCCGGGATCAAGTCGAGTACGCGCTGCGATTGCCCATGAAGATTCAGCCATTGCGCAAGCACGACCTGGTCTGCGGCATCGTGATTCCACTTCGTCACCAGATTTTCGTAAATGGCGGGACCGTTCTCCGGATGGAACCGCAGCTGGAGGTCGGCCGCGAGGAGGTCCTCTTTCACGGTGAATGGAGCGAGCGAGTGAATGATTCCCAGCAGCGTTGCTTGGTCGTTCGGCGTCAGCTCTGGGGCGCGCGATAACGCATCGATCGCGGCGCGCTGAAACACGCTCTCACCGCGGGCAACTTTCCAGAGAATCTCCCGAGCTTCTTTGTGTTCCTCCTGTTTGCTGGAACGGGCGAGCAAATCGGCCAGGCGGAACTGCGCCGAGGCGTCGTTCGGCGCGCGTTTTGCGGCAAGACGCGCGTACTCGAGCGCGCGCTCAGGGTTCCCGTTTTTCTGCGCGTACTCAGCCGCCAGCAACAGCGCACGCGTGCTCGGATTCGCGCGGAGTAACTGGTCGATGACGCTGGCGGCGGGCCCGAAGACGCCGCCTTGCAGAAGCAGCGCAGCATACTCCTCTCGGTCGCGCGCGGTGGCGCGTCGTGAAGCGACCACTTCCTGCCAAAGCGGCAGCGCTTCGCTGTGATTCAGCCGTGTCGCCAGCTCGGCTGCGCCACGGAGCGGGCGGTACCCGAGCGGATCAAGCTGAAGCGCGGCGCGGTAGTCAACCGCCGCCTGACCGAACTTTTGCTGCGCCACAAGCCGCTCGGCCTCGGCCGCAAGCTGGTCCGCCCGCCATCCTTTAACCCGGTGATAGATCGGCTTCACCCCGAGCATGGCGGCGAAAAGGAAAAGTACGGCGGCCACGAGCCACGCGATTCTACGGTGACTTCTGCGCTTGCGGCTCAGCATCTTACTCCCGACTGCGCCCCAGTGGCACTGCCCCGTCAGCGCAACTGAGGAGGGCGAACGCTACAGCAGTTTGCCGTACTCAGCTATTGCCCGGTTGGTAATCGAAAAGCGATCGGAGTATCGCGACGGCACGCGCCGGCTCCGGCGGGCTTTGCGGCGTGCCGGCAATCACGCACGACACGATCTCGGTGGCGGAACGCCGTTTGCCTTCGAGATTCAAGCTCGGCGGAGCGGCCGACGCGCCGAGCACCTGGCTGGCATCGTAATTCAGCGGAACCGGATCGCCGTTGCGCCAAACGCCCCACAGCTCCAGGGCCTCGATGTCGCCACGGCGAAAACGAAATGCGTAGAGCTGAAGGGAACGTCCCGAAACGTCGATGGTTACCGGCTCCGGACCGCCCGCGCTTTGCCATCCAACGCCAGGCATGCAGATGTCCGGGCGATGCACGAGTACGAAGCGATTCCACGGCGACGGTTTCCAAAAAAAGTGATAGCTCTCCGCGTAGCCGAGATGCCGGTCGCGCACCCGGATCGCTTCGCCGCTGCTGGGGTGTAGCTCGTTCCAAACATCGCGCGGTAAATCGATGCGGGTCTGTGAAACGCCTGGATCATCGCGCAGGAAAAAAAATGCCGCAGTTTGCGTGCGATCTTGCGCATCGAGTTTACCAGAGACGACTTGCGCCGTTATGATTCCGGCTAATCCCGCAACCAGCAACGCTGTTGTCGCCCACGAAATGTTTCGCGGGACATGCGCTGCCATTGTGCGGCAGCGTTCCCGCAGTTGGTCTATCGAAAACGCCGGGGCCGTGCGCCCACGCAGCAATCGCCCGCAAAACCAGATCGCCACGACCATGACTGTGACAACAATGTTCCCGGTAAGATCATGAATCTTTTCCACCGAAGCGACGCCGTGCCATTCCGCCTGGAGTGAAAGCACAAAAGTACGGAGAAGGTTCGTGCTGAGCGCGAGCGCAATCGCGATGATGAGCAGCGCCACACGACGCAAAGGGCGCAGCAGGAACCATTCACCCATTGCCAGCCCAAACATGATGCCAGATTGAAGGGAGCGAATCCCGCTGCATGCTTCGGTGATTCCCACGATGCCGCCGCGCAGCGTGATCGCGCCGCCGGCGGTTTGCGCCGAAATGCCGCAAAGGTGAAGCAACGCCGCGGTGGCAGCGGCAACGGCATTCATAAGTCCGGCTGTGATGGGCTGCTCAAAACGCGGCGGCCACGGCACAGCCGTAAGGAAGAAAAGTACGGGAAACAATTCAGCCAGGAGGAGCGCGCGACCGCCAGACATCCAGCAAATGAGCAGCGTCAGGATGATCGGAAAAGATGCGATGATCCAGGTGACAACAATCGGGTGCATCACTTGTTCGCGTGCGAACTCAAGCGCGAAGAACAGTGGCGCCGCAAGCAACAGCAGGATGGCAAGCCAGATCGGCAGCGGGCTCGGCGGCCTCACGGGCTCGGCGCCGCTCCACATGGCGAAGCGTCGCGCCGCGAACGCGATCATGAGTACGGGAACGAGCCAGCCGTATGAATAATTTGGGTTACCGCGCCAATGCTCCGCGCAACTCCAGATGGCCCAGAGCCATGCCGCTGCAAGCAGAAGGGCGATGCTCCAGTTTCTTTTAATAGCAACAGTCACGACGCCGAGATTGAAGCAAGAATCGGGGCAGGCAAAAACGTCATCGAAGCCGCTCTTTCGCGCCAGACGCGCCGACCGGTATTCTCTCTCGTCTTCCCATGCCTTAAACCAAAAAAATCATGTTGACTCCGGCCCGCGATTTTGGACAAATGTAGCGTTTTTCACGACAATGAAAAAGATCAGCCTGGTTGTTGCGGCGACCTTTGCGCTACTTGCTGGCGCAGGCGCTGACATTATTCCGACCCTTAACACCATCAGCAGTGGCACGGGCGGTAATTTTGATTGGAGCTATCGCGCGACGTTGACGCAGGATGAAAA
>JAFASN010000080.1 GCA_019244415.1 Verrucomicrobiota bacterium
GCGTTTCACCTGCCGCTCATCATTGTGGCGGCAACTGTAATTAGCGCCTTCGTTCTGGCCGGTGTCTGGCCGCAGTTCCGCTACTGCGTCTTTGCCCATAACATGGTGCCGAACATCGACCCGAAAAACCATAGCCCGTGGCTGCGCTGGGCTTATCCTTTTCTGCTCGTACTCATTGCGGGTGGGGCCACGTACGTTGCGCGATGGCAGTCGCACGATGGTCGCGCGCCGCGGCGAACTTTCGTGTTTGCGGTTGTTGCGGTTTACCTGGCGACACTGTGCAGCTTCTGGCGCTTGATTACGCGGCAGGATTTTATGCCGGTTACGCCGCTGGCGATTATTCTTTGCACCGGCGCACTGGTTCACTTTGCCGGCATTGTCCTCGGCGCTGATGTCCGAATAGCTAACCGTCGAGCGCGCGAGTGGTGGATACCTGCGGCGGTGGCTGCTCTCACAGCCGCATCGTGCGCGATTGTGACGCGGCCCTTATGGCATCCCGCCACTGCGCGGGAGTTCGCTCGGCTTCGCGCGGTGCTGACTCTTACGCGACCAGATGAATTCGTGATGGACTCGAAAGGCGAAGCCATTTTCCGGCAACGATGTATCCGCGCGGTGCTGGAGCCGGTCACGCTCGAACGCATTCAGCGTCACGAGTTGATAGATGACGTCGAGGAGCGGTGTATCGCCACGCGCACCTGCCTGGTTGTTACGGGCCCGCGGCTGCGAGTACTGCCGGCACATGGCCGCGAATTCATTTCGCGCAATTTCATCCCGGTGCTCGGCGGGCTGCGCGTTGCTGGAGGTCTGCTTCATGCCGCGGCGGCGAATACGCCGGTACTGCATTTCACCGTTAGGATCCCGGCTGAGTACGACCTGGTGGCCCACAAGAAAACCGTCGCCGGCATCTTAGATGGAACCGAGTGCCACGGCGCCCGCTTCCTCGAATCCGGGGAGCATACCTTTGTGCCGGGCGCGAGCGTCTCGCCCGTTCAGTTTGTCTGGGCGCGAGCGGTCGAGAACCATTATTTTCCGAGCGAAAAAGTGCTGGCCGCAGATGTCCTCACGGATGACGAGATGACGACGCCATCCGCCAGAGATTGATTGCGGAGGACTTTTCCGGGGGAGTTAGCGGAGAGTTTGCAGCGTCCAAGTCCAGCCCCGATTCTGCTGAAATTCGAGCCAGGCGAAGCTCGGTGGCGCGCCGCGACTCGGTCGCGTGACACAACCGGGGTTGAGGAAGCGGACGCCGTTGATGATCTCATCGCGCGGCACATGGGTGTGGCCGTGCAGGAGCATGTCGCAAGCGCCGAGTGCCTGGCGGGGTGATGGAGGAATGTGCTGAAGACGAAAACGTGTACTATTCCTCGTTAGCTCCAGCATCAGGCGCCAGTCGGGGTTAGTGTCACAGTTGCCGCGTACCAGGGTCACGGGTGGCCCGATTAGCTTCAACTCCTGCAAGAGCGCGTCGCTACAAACATCGCCCAGGTGCCAGATCTCGTTAGCTATGCGCGCTGCTTCGGTGACAACTGGTGGGAGCTTGTTGTGCGTGTCGGCGATAACGAGAATGCGTTGCGCGGTCTGTTCGGTTGCCATGTCGAGAAGTACGAGAGATTTGTCACTAATCCGGCGAGGACAAATCGCGAGACATTCCTTTGGCGGTCGTTTGCAGCGAGGAGCGGCGACGTCGAACTCGCGCCGAATGACAACCAGAGCGGCTGGCATTACGCTCTGCCAGAATGTCTTTCAGTGATTTCGGCCTTTCAGCGGAAGCAGTGCGCGGCGCGCAGGCGATGGGATTCAGCGAACCGACGCCGATCCAGCTCCGGGCCTTTCCGATCGTACTCGCAGGGCGCGACCTCATCGGAACGGCGCAGACAGGCACGGGCAAAACGGCCGCGTTCGCTCTGCCGATTCTGACCCTGCTCGCGCAACACGGGAAATTCCGCTGTCTTGTCCTCGAGCCGACGCGGGAGCTCGCGGCCCAGGTGGAAACGGCCTTTCGCGACTACGGCCGGTTCACCGACATTCGCGCCACCGTCGTCCATGGGGGCGTCGGCTACGGCAAACAACGCGACGAACTCAAGCGAGGCGTGGACGTCGTCATCGCTACGCCGGGGCGGCTGCTGGATCATTTGGAGCAAGGCACGCTCCACTTTCGCGACGTCCACATTCTGGTGCTCGATGAAGTGGATCGCATGCTCGATATGGGCTTTTTGCCCGATGTGCGGCGGATCGTGAATCGGATCTCGAGCGACCGGCAGACACTGCTGTTTTCCGCGACGCTGCCGCCAGAAATCGAAAGGCTGGCTGCGACTGTTCTTCACGAGCCGGAAGTTGTCGAAATCGGGGCGCGGCGTTCGCCTGCTGAAACGGTCACTCACGCGGTGTATCCGGTCGCGGCCGAGCAAAAGTTCGACCTCCTCATGGCGCTGCTCGAGCGCACCAACTTTGATAGCGTCCTGATTTTTTGCCGGACAAAACAGAACGCTGATCGCGTGGCGCACTCGCTCAAGCACGCCAAGCACGCGGTGGCGGTTTTGCATTCCAACCGTACTCAGCGTGAGCGAATCGAGGCGCTGGAAGGATTCAAAACGGGGAAGTACGAGGTGATGGTGGCCACCGATATCGCCTCGCGCGGGCTCGACATCGCGGGCGTCAGCCACGTCATCAACTACGACGTGCCGGAGCATCCGGAAGATTACGTGCACCGCATTGGCCGCACCGGCCGCGCGCAAAACGTCGGTGACGCCTTCACCTTGATGAACGGCGAAGAACTGCCCGCCTTGCAAGCCATCGAGCGATTCATCGGCCAAAAAATCCCGCAGCTGAAACTGGAGAATTTTCCCTACAAGTACACCGCGCTTTTCGAGCCACAGGTGATCGCCGGCGGTAAACGCGGCATCGGTGGCGGCCGCACGTATCGCGGGTACTCGTTCGGGCGCAGGCGACATTAGAGCCGAGGGTTGGTGCGCTCGATGACATCTTTCCTGAGTGACCTCCTGCTCGATACTCGCTACGCGCTACGTATGTTTTGGAGAACGCCTGCGTTCACCTGTGTCGCTGTACTTACTCTCATGGCGGGCATTGCTGCTAACGTAGTGATGTTCGGCGTCGTTGAAGCGGTTCTACGACCGCTGGATGTCGCCGAGCCGCGCAACTTCTATCAAGTCCGGAACGGGGTGTGGACGAATTGGAAGTTACTAACTACATCTTATCCGGCATTCCGCGAGTACCAGCAACGGAATACTACCTTCAGCGGACTGGCCGGATACTATGGCTACTGCGAGGCACGGCTGCACGGTGCCGGGGAAAGCAAAGCGATCAATGGTTACGCAGTAACCGGTAACTATTTCGATCTTCTCGGAGTACAACCAGAACTAGGACGCTTAATCCACTCCGATGATGAGCACGGTCCGGGTTCTGCGCCTTTTGTGGTACTCAGCGATAGTCTTTGGCGTAGTGCCTTCAAGGCGGATCCGAAAGTTATCGGTAGCATTATTCGGCTGAACAAGGATCAGTTCACCGTCATCGGAATTACGCCGGCGCGGTTTCATGGCACAGAACGGTTTGTTTGGCCAGACTACTACATACCATTACTTAACTACTTTAGCGCAACTTACCTGAACGATCGCTCAGGTTATGGCCTCACCGTGCTCGGGCGATTAAAGGGAGGCACCACCCGCTGGCAGGCGGCAGAAAATCTCAGCGCAATTTCCGCGGCTCAGGCAAAGGAGCATCCACAAACCGATGCCGGGTTGCCGGTGCGACTAGTGCGTCCGGGACTTTACGCCGATACCGGCGACGTCATTCGCAGTTCTCTGTACGCGGTCATGGGACTGTCACTACTGGTACTGGCGGCGGCGAGCGCAAATCTCGCGGCGCTTTTTGCCGCCCGCGCGGCCGATCGCGGCCGCGAGCTGGCGATTCGTCTGGCCGTGGGGGCAAGCCGCTGGCGTCTCGTGCGCCAACTTCTTACTGAAGCGCTGCTCGTGGCGGTGATCGGCGGCGCAGCCGGGCTCGGCTGCGCTGGGTATCTGCTGAAGGCGATTAGTCGAAGCTCGTTAGCCGCGTTTTTCCCAGTTAACTCGCCGCTCACGGGTGCGCCAATTGTGCTGAATGCAACGAGCTATCTTGTCGCCTTGGTGTTCACTGTACTTAGCGCGCTGTTCTTCGGAATAATTCCCGCGCGACAGATCTGGCGAAGCAGCGAAACGCCAGGGAGCGGTGCCGCAGTGGCAAGCGATTTACCCCGTTTTAGCGCGCGGGATCTGTTGCTCGGCATACAGATCGCGATTTGTGCGTTGATGGTTACAGCTTCTCTCGTGGCGGTGCGCGGGATGTGGCGAACACTGCACGCGCCGCTCGGGTTCCAGCCAAAAGGCGCGACACTTACCGAGATCGACCTGACCGATGCTGAAGCCAATGGCGAGGCTTCGCTCGTCCAAAAGAAAGCGATGATCAACGCCCTCCAAAGCATTCCCGGCGTGACGAGCGCGGGAAGTCTGAGCAAGCCATTTTTCACCGGAGGCCGGCGCGGTACGCCGGTTTTCGCACCGGGAACGACCGAGCTTACGCTGAAGAAGTCGCTGCTCTCCGCCTTAACGTTTGCGATTTCGCCTGAGTACCTCGCGGTTGCGCGGACGCGGCTCTTACGCGGCCGCGATTTTTCCTGGCGCGACACGATGGGGACGCCCGACGTCGTCATTGTGAATGAAACATTCGCGCGCAAGATGTGGGGCGACACGCCGGCTATTGGGCGGCGGTTCATTTTCCTTAACAAGCTGCGGGAAGTCACAGGTGTGGTAGAAGACGGGAAGTACCTCGAGATGCAAGAGCCGCCGCAGCCGGTGGTGTTCCTGCCGCTGGCGCAAGACGAGCACGCTAACACCGCCTTTATCGTGCGGTCGCAACGGCCGCTTAGTGAAATGGGCCCGCTGATCGAACACGCACTTCTATCGGTGGAGCCGAATGCAGTCGTCACCTCGCAGGATTGGTACGCCGCCCTGGCTTGGCCATTGTTTCCGGTCCGCGCAGCAGCGGTGGCGATCGGAACCATGGCCGCGCTTGCATCGATGGTAGCCGTAACCGGCATTTTCGGCATGGCCGCTTACAACGTTAGCCGAAGAATGAAAGAGCTAGGGATTCGCGTCGCCCTGGGCGCGCGCCTGAGGCACGTCCTGAGTACAGCAGTAGGAAAGCCGCTGGCGCTGCTTGGCGCGGGCTCAGTGGTGGGTGTGATGTGGGCGATTTTTGCCAGGTCGTGGCTAGGAGAAATTGTGCACGAGCCCAATCCCGCCGACCCGCTCGTGATGCTCGGCGCCGTACTCACGATGACACTGCTCGGCGTTGCCGCCTCGACGCTTCCAGCCCTACGGGCGGTCGCCGTTGATCCATCCAAACTCCTCCGCGAAGACGCCTAGTACCGAAGTGCGCGTGACATGCCGTTTGTGAGCCGAGGCACAAGGTGCCATGTACTCTCTCCGTTAATGATCGGTAGCGTGCCGACGTTTTTCGCCAGCTACAGAAAGCCGGCTGCGGTGCCGTTGGCGGGTTGAGTACGCGCCACGGAAGGTTGCTCCCGTTTCAGTTCCTTCCATCTTTGCCGGGTGTTTCGCGGACTTGGCACCGGGCTGGTGATTCCGGACGGGTGGCAGCATGAGGCGGCGCGAGCGTTGCAGGAAGGGGCGGACGTGGTGGTTCAGGCGCCGACGGGCGCGGGAAAAACTTACATTTTCGAGCTGCTCTACCCAGCCTTGAAACAGCGCGCGGTTTTCACCGTGCCGACGCGAGCGCTGGCGAATGACAAGCTGGTGGAATGGCGCGGCCGCGGTTGGGACGTGGGGATTGCCACGGGCGATGTGGCGTTTAACCTCCATGCCCGCGTGGTGGTCGCGACGCTCGAGACGCAGCGGGCGCGATTGCTGCGCGGAGAAGGACCAGGCCTGCTCGTCATCGACGAGTTCCAGATGCTGGGCGACGAAACGCGCGGTGTGCACTACGAGCTGGCGGTGGCGCTCGCGCCGCGTCACACGCAATTGCTGTTGCTCAGCGGCAGCGTGGCGAATCCGTCGGACGTGGTGCAATGGCTGGAGCGCATTGGCCGGCGGGTTGTACTGGTGGAACACAGCGAGCGGCCGGTGCCGCTGGAAGTACGAGACGTGGAGAGTTTGCCCGATTCGCAGTTTGTGCAATCGCGCGAGAAATGGGCGCGTCTGGCCGGGCGCGTCATTCGCGCTGAGCTTGCGCCATTACTGATTTTTGCGCCGCGTCGAAAGGCTGCCGAGCAAATCGCGCAGGCGATTGCTTCGGGTGTGCCGGTTCGCGATCCGCTGGCTCTCACGGCCGAGCAGGAGAGTGTGGCGGGCAAGGGGCTGAGCAAGCTTCTCCGGCAGCGAGTGGCTTATCATCACAGCGGCTTGAGTTATGCCGCGCGCGCGGGCGTTGTCGAAGCGCTCGCGAAAACAGGCCAGCTCAATGTGGTTGTTGCCACCATGGGACTTGCTGCCGGCATTAACTTCTCCATGCGTTCCGTCCTCGTCGCCGATCGCCGGTATTTTGCTGGAAATTTCGAGCGGCAAGTCGAGCCGGATGAATTGCTGCAAATGTTTGGCCGTGCTGGCCGGCGTGGGCTGGATGACACGGGCTACGCACTTTTTACGGCGGATTTGCCGCGGCTGGCGGATGCGCGGGCGCGGCGTCTGCGCAGGCCGGCGCAGGTGGATTGGCCGACCTTCCTGAGTGTGATGCACGCCGCGGCGCAGCGAGGAGAACAGCCTTACGCGGCCGCGGTCGAGCTGTCGCGCTCGCTCTTTAGTACACAAACGGTGCGGCTCGGCGTCGAACACGCGCTCGAGACAGGAGCGCGTCCATGCGGGCTCTGGGTTTCAGATGAGCGGAGCCGCTTTGTGCGGCGTGGAGTTACAGAGATGCTGAACTCGCAAGGTTATTGGGAGCAGCGACCCAATGGCTCCGAGGCTGAGCTGGGAGAAGCTCTCGTGCGGGTGAATGACCGCTGGGTTCCTGCTTTGTCCGTGCCGCAAACCTTGGCTGGAATAAAGTACGGAAGCGTTTGCCGCTTGCCGCGACAGCTTCGCGGTTTGGAGTACGGCCGCGAAGTACCGATAGCGAGAGCGGGAACTAACGACAAATATATTATAGTTAAACCATTCAGGCGAATAGTTGGCCGTAAACTTATAGCTGCAGCAGAGCTCGATTGTGTACTTAACGGCTTGTTAACAACATTCTTCAAGCCCGCCCGCATCATTGATCGAGTCACTCGCAATGGTACTATTTCCGCCCGGCTCGACTACTCAAGCATGCGTGTCGCTGCCCACATTGATTCGGTCGGGCGCGCTTTAATCAATCCGCCGTTGCGGGAAAATCTGCCGGAGGTTTGCCGAGGGTGTGATCAGCTGGCGCGCGATCAATCAGCCGCGATCGAACGCTCACCCGCGTATGCCTGGCGTGAACTTGGGCTGACTCAGCCGGACGGTACTCCGACAGCGCGCGGCGTGATTTTTTCCTTTTTCCACGGCGGAGAAGGGCTGGCCATCGCCGCAGCTTTAGAAGACGAAAGCTACCCGGTCGATGAACTTATCTTTGATCTTGCCAATATCCGTGCTGGCCCGCGTTTCGCCGCTGAAGATTCGCCGATGGGCGGCCGGCTGGGGATTCTCTGCCAGCGCGTGTTCGCCCGCAACGATTATCCTGGGTACCTGCAAATGGGCGTCCCGCCGCAGTACGGCGCGGGCGCTTCCGAGATCGTGCGCGACATTGTGGAGAATGCGACCTCGCGTCATCGCTTTGCCACCGAGACGCTGCGGCCGGGAGACATCGAGCGCGCGCTGATGGAGTGGCGTAGTCTGCTGCGGCACATTGTGGCCGCGCCCGAATATCCGCTGGCGCGATGGCAGCAGGTACAAGCGGCTGCCGCCAGGTACGTGGAGCAAACGACGTCGCCGGTAGTTTGGGAGCTGCCGCCACTTCTCGCCGTACAACAGCAGCGACGCGTGCCCGGTACTTTTTCGTCTCGTTAGCTCGCGTTTCACTCCAGCCCGGAGACGTGTAGCTCCGATAGTGAGTGATCTACTCTCTTGTCCGTGCGTTGAACAGCGGGCTCTGCTAGCGTCGGGATATGCGATATATCGTTTTCGGATTGGTTCTGGCGGCGATTGCCCCGCCATCATTCGCGCAGATCGCGCCTTTAGCAGACCGCGTCGCCAGGCAGAACGCGTTATTCGAGGAATTTTACCAGACGAGCCTGAAGAACTCGCCGGAACGCGCGACAGCTTACGGCGATTACCGATATAATTCGCAGCTTGGGCAGTACTCGCTGGCCGAGATCGCGCGCCAGCACGCGGAGGCCGACAATTTTCTGAAACAGCTGCAAGCGATTCCGACTGAAGGTATGAGCGACAAGGACCTGCTCAGCCATCAATTGCTGGAGCGGCAGCTCCAACGCGAGGACGTCAATTACAGCCTGAAAAACTACGAGATGCCAGTGAACCAGCAGAATGGGATTCACACGCGGCTGGCCGATTTGCCGCTCAGCGTTCCGCTTGACTCCGTGGAACACTACCAGGACTACATCTCGCGCTTGAGGCAAATCCCGCGCGTACTCGAGCAGACGACCGAGGTGATGCGGCAAGGAGAGAAGGATGGGCTCATGCCGCCGAATCTTGTGCTCGAGAAGTTACCCGGCCAATGCGAAGGCATTATCGCAGCGAACCCGTTTCTCCGACCAACGACGACGTTTCCGGCGAGCTTTTCCGAAGCGGACAAAAAGAGGCTCACGCAAGAAATTACGGCAGCGGTGAATGCCCAAGGTCTTTCCCGCTCATCGGAAGTTCGCCGAGTTCCTGCGCACTGAGTACGATCCAAAAGGACGGCCTGAGCTTTCAATCGAAAGCCTGCCGGATGGGAAGCGACGCTACGCGGAAGCGGTAAAGATGATGACGACGGTAAACATTACGCCGGCTGAAGTACACGAGTTGGGCTTGAAGGAGGTAGAGCGAATCACGGCGGAGATGACGAAGTTAGCACAGACGCAAGGTTACACGGACCTGGCCAGCTTCCGCGCCGCGATCAACAACGATCCGAAGTGGAAGCCGCAAAACGAGCAGCAGATTGTGGATGACTTCAAAAAGTACATCGACCAGATGCAGCCGAAGCTGCCGGAGCTATTCGGTCTGCTGCCGAGGTCGCCGGTGACGGTGGAGGCAATCCCGGACTTCGCGAAGGCCGAATCGACGCACTATGTGGCCGGAACGCCGGACGGCAAACGGCCTGGACGCGTGGTTGTCGCCGTCGCCGACCCGACCAAACGCACGCTGGTGGATGACGAAGCCGTCGCCTACCACGAGGGCGTACCCGGTCACCACATGCAGATCAGCATTGCGCAAACGTTACCCGATTTGCCGAAGTTCCGGCTGCACGGCTTTTACTCGGCCTACGCGGAAGGCTGGGCGCTTTATGCTGAGGAATTAGGGAAGGAGATCGGCTTCTACAAAGACCCGGTTTCTGATTACGGCCGGCTCAGCTCGGAGCTATTCCGCGCCGTCCGGCTGGTCGTCGATACCGGCATTCACGACCAGAACTGGAGCCGTGAGAAGGTCATCGACTACATGCACGCGAACGACGTGAACGATGCGCTTGCGCAGACGGAGGCGGATCGTTACATCGCGTGGCCGGCGCAGGCGCTTGCTTATAAAATGGGGCAGCTAACGATTCGCAAACTACGCGAAGAGGCGAAAACCAGGCTCGGCGCGAAGTTCGATATCAAAGCATTCCATGACGAGATTCTGAATGGAGGAGCAATGCCGCTGGATTTGTTGCAGGAACGAGTGGAGCGGTGGATCAACGCGCAAGCTTCTGCGGGCGGCGCGAGTACGGGTGGGTAGATAATCACCGGCGATTCTCCTCAGAGTCTCTCGCCTACTGCACCTCGCGAAAAGCGCGCCCGAGATTTTCGATAACGTCGCGCGCGAGCAGTGATTGCTCGCTGGCTGAGCCATTGTAAATAGCGAGTTCGGCAGCGCGACCGCAGACCCAAGCGCCGAGTCGCGCGGCGTCGAACAGCGAAAGTTTCTGGCCGATCAAAGCCGCACAGACGCCGGTGAGGGCGTCGCCCATTCCGCCAGTCGCCATTCCGGGATTGCCCGTTGTATTGTAGCTGAGTCCTGTGCGGTTTTCCGCCACCACGGTGCGGCTGCCCTTCAGCAGAAGTGTGACGGGAAACTCGCGCGTGAATTTTCGCGCCAGCTCGGCCCGCGTGTACTTCTCGTCGCCAGCGAGGCGTTTCATTTCACCGGGATGAGGCGTGAGCAACCGCGGAGCGGCGCAGTTCTTCAGGATGTTTGTGTCCGTCGAGAGAATGTTCAGCGCGTCAGCGTCAATCACCATCGGCTCCGCGGCGCGTTGAATCAGGCGCAGGATGGATGGCGCATGCGAGCGCCCCAAGCCAGGACCGACGGCCCAAACGGCGACCGATTCCGTCTCGAGCGCATCGTACGATTCAACCGGCTGGATCATCGCCTCGGCCGGCGCAGCGGAGGCTACGATTTCGTAAATGTCTTCGAGTACGAACACGCGAACAAGCCCGGCGCCACCGTGGAGCGCGCCGGCTGCCGACAAGAGCGCCGCGCCGCTCAATCCGCGTGAACCGGCGACGATACCGATGCGACCGAACTGATTTTTATAGGCGCTAAACTCGCGCCGCGGTAACAACCCGCGCAGCGATGCAGCGCAAGCGATTGTCTCATCAGCCGAAGGCAGCTCGAGCTCGGGTAGCGGCACAATTCCGAGCCGGCCAACGAAATTGATCGCCTGATCTGCTACCAGGCCGCGCTTGGCGGCGCCGATCGTCGCGGTAAAATCGGACACGACGCAATCTTCGTCACAGATTCCGCTGTCGCCATCGAGGCCGCTTGGCAGATCGATGGCGAAGACGTAAGCGTTCTCCGCGGTGCGCAGCGCGTTAATCTCGCGCGCGAGTTTCTTCACCGGCTCGCGCAAAGGCGGCTTTGAGCCGAGCCCGAGCAGCCCGTCGAGCATGATGAGCGGCGCCGAGGAATGCGCAGCCGTACGTTCGACAGCCGCGCCGTACTCAGCGAGCTTCTTGCGCAGCAACTCGCCGCATTCGGATTCGGAAAACGCGAGCCGAATTTCAGTTTCCCATCCGCCGCGTCTGAGGTGCAGCGCCGCAACGACAGCGTCGCCGGCGTTGTTTCCCTTGCCGGCAAAAACGAGGCAGCGCCCTGCACACGGGAAGAATTGCCGGACGAAATCGGCAATGCCCGCGCCAGCTTTGTCCATCAATGTTTCAGCGGAAATTCCGCGCGCAAAAGCTGCGTCTTCCGCATCGCGCATCTCAGCGCAGCTAACCACCGGCGAGTTCACTGATTATCGTCGTCCGTGCTGGTCCGCTTCTTCTTTTTCTTCGAGGTCTTCTTCTTTTTAGACTTTGCTTTGTGGTGATGCGTCGTGCCGGAGCCGCGCACGTGACGCTGATCGAGAAACGGCTGAAGGCCGACGTCCACGCGCGACGAACTGTCCGTGTAGCGTGTGCGCGTGGCAATGGCCGGCCGGGCAAGAATCCCGTGGGCGATGCTTTGCGCCAGTTGCTGCCGATACGCGGCATTCTGCGCCTCGGTGGCTTCGTATGGATTCGTTAGGAAGCCGCATTCCACCAGCACGGCTGGGATCGTAGTCCGGCGGAGGACAAAATAGCCGCGCCGGCGCACGCCGCGATTCTCCGTTCCGGCAGTTCGCACGACGGCACTCTGGATGCTCGCGGCGAGTGGCGCGCTTTCCGTGCTGTAAAAGTACGTCTCGATCCCGCTGGCGCCGGCGCGCGTGGCGGAGTTGAAGTGAACGCAAATGAAAACGGCGTCGTGCTGTGCATTGGCGGTGGCGACGCGCGTGCCGAGCGGGACGAAGACATCGCGGTCGCGCGTCATGATCACGCGGTAACCGGCGCGCTCCAGGACTTGGCGCAGGCGCAGAGAAACGTCCAGCGTCATTTTGCTCTCGGCCACGCGCTGTCCAGGGATGCCCCCGCGATCGAAACCACCGTGGCCCGGATCAATGACGACAGTGGTGAACTGAGTGTCGCCGCGTACCATCGTGCCGGCGCAAAAGAACAGAATGGCGGTAAGTACAACAGCCCGGCGCATGATTACTGGTTTTTAATCGCTGCCCGGCTGAGTACCCGGACGAGTTGATAGTTTCGGTACGTTTTTCTGCGCCGCTTGCGCCGCGGCCGTTTCCGTCATGCCGCCGATTACAACCACTTCGCCATCAGCCGTGCGTTTGAAGTGCGGTCGCGATTTGGTTTCAATGATGCTCGAGTGCGCGAGCATCTGTCCATTCAGTCCGATCAACGCGTATGACCATGTCCGCGGCGCGGAGCAATGCAGCACGTGCAGCCGATTTTCGCGATCGATCTCCGCGTGCGGCTCATCAAAGGCGATAATCCGGCCGAGTGAATAGGTCGCATAAACGACGCCACGGCTCTGGTCTTCCACACGCACATACAGCGACGTATGATCAGGAAATCGATTCGCCAGTAGCGAGTAGGTTCGCGTTTCACCGCCGCTTCCTCCGGGAACACCCACGCTTTGTTTCCAGACCGGACGCGCGTCGGTGATTTCCACCACCTTTGCCGGCGAATAAAAGTACCGGCCAAGATCCGCAAAATAAACGTGGGCGCGCACGTGGTAGGGACCGAATTCCTGCATCGGGAACTGCGCGGAAAGATCGATTTTTCGCGTGACGGTTTTGCCCGCCTCGATGTGCAGCGGCGGAGTTTCCGGCATGGTGCCCGCGCCGACGGACTGGCCGCCTTCACCCGTAACCTCGAAGCCGAACCAGCGCTCTCCGGCGTCATCGCGGAGATCGATGTCGCGCCCGGCGCGATTAGTGATGGAGACGGTGGCGATCAACGGTTCGTAAGCGATGTATTGCAGCCGGGAGAACTTGAGCTGTACTCCGATTTGAGCATTGGCCGCACCAGCCACCATGCAGAAAGCGAGAAGTACGGCGGGAATTTTCACGCCGGAAAATACCGCATGTGCGGCGGCTGCAAAGCGCAGCAACATGCTGGCGTGCGGGTGGTCAACAAACCGACTGTACTGTCACGTCGCCGATTTCGAGCTGGAGAGCGTTACGGGCGACGCTGAGGAAATTATCGGCTGCATCAGTGAGTACGACGCGCAGTGTTCCTTCGGCGTCACCGGACGCGGCGAGTGATTGGCGTTCGAGTAATTCTTTCACTGAGCTGGCGCAATTCCGGGCAGAATCGACCAGCTGAACGGCGTTCTCCAGTGACCGCGCGATCGCCGGCGCAAGCAGCGGATAATGCGTACAGCCGAGTACAAGCGTGTCGATTCCGTCGTTCATCATCGGTTTGAGATAACGCGCGAGCGTCAGATCGGTGAGCTGATCTTCGAGCAAACCTTCCTCGATCAGCGGCACGAGCAGTGGACAGGCGCAACTGCTTACACGCACATGTACGTTCAGCGCGCGCAAGGCATTTTCGTAAGCGCCGCTGCGAATGGTCGCGCGCGTGCCGATGACGCCCACATGCCGGTTGCGCGTCAGCGCGATGGCGGCGTGCGCGCCCGGCTCGATGACGCCAATCACCGGCACCGGCAAGGCGGCGCGGAGCTTGGGAATTGCGACGGAGGAAACGGTGTTGCAGGCAACAACAATCAGCTTGGCGTTTTCGCGCAAAAGCAGCCCGGCCAATTCCAAAGCGTAACGCTCGACCGTTTCAGCGCTCTTGTTCCCGTACGGCACGCGCGCGGTGTCGCCGATGTAGAAAATGTTTTCGCGCGGCAGGAGGTCGCGCAGCGCTTTCACCACGGTCAGTCCGCCGATGCCGGAATCGAAGACGCCGATCGGTTGGTGCATCGAAGAAAGGTTGCGCGACTTAGTAAGTTGCGCATTGCGCAGCGCAAGTTGAAAACTTGCGCCACATTATCTCGCCGTGGCGGAGTTACCGAAGACCTACGATCCAAATCTCCTCGAGCCGAAGTGGTATGCGCGCTGGATGGAGGCAAATGCGTTTCAGGCGGATGCGAACTCGGCGAAGCCGCCATTTTCCATCGTTATCCCGCCGCCGAACGTCACTGGCATGCTCACGCTTGGGCATGTCTTGAACAACACGATCCAGGACATCCTGGCGCGGCGCGCGCGAATGCAAGGCCACGAGGTACTTTGGTTGCCCGGAATGGATCATGCCGGGCTCGCCACGCAGACCGCGGTGGAGAAATGGCTGCGGAAAAATGAAAACATCAGCCGGCATGACCTCGGCCGCGAGGAATTCATTCGCCGGGTTTGGGAATGGAAAGAAAAACATGGCGGTATCATCATTGAGCAACTGAAGCGGCTTGGCTGCTCGTGTGACTGGTCGCGCGAGCGCTTCACCTTTGACGCTGAGTACTCACGCGAAGTACAGCGCGTATTTATTGACCTGTACAACAAGGGGCTGATCTACCGCGGCCGGCGCATGATCAACTGGGACCCGGTCGCGCTCACTGCGCTCTCCGATGAAGAAGTAATTCCCACGCCGACAAAGAGCACGCTGTACTACGTGCGATACGAGCTTGCCGATGAGCCAGGAAAATTTCTCGAAGTCGCTACTACCCGTCCGGAAACGATGATGGCAGACGTGGCCCTGGCCATTCACCCGGATGATGAGCGCTACAAGTCGTTAGTCGGCAAAACGGTTTGGCGGCCGCTGCTGCGCGAAACGATCCCAGTTATCGCTGACACAGCCATCGACCCGAAATTCGGCACCGGCATTCTGAAGGTTACGCCGGCACACGATAAACTCGATCTGGAAATTGGCACCCGGCATGAGCTGCCGGTGATTGATGTACTCACGGAAGACGCGCGCGTGAATTGCCCGGCTGTTCCGCAACTGCACGGGCTGGATCGATTCGTTGCCCGCGAAAAAGCGGCTGAGCTTTTACGCAGAGGCGGTTTACTGGCGAAAGCCGAGCCGCACGAGAGCAACATCGGATACAGCGAGCGCGCCGGCGTTCCGATCGAGCCGCGGCTGAGCGAGCAATGGTTTTTGCATTACCCGAAAACGGAAGAAGCGCTGCGCGTGGTGCGCGAGCATCTGGTTCGGTTCTTCCCGGCGCATTGGGAGAAAGTGTACGGGCAATGGCTGGATAATATCCAGGACTGGTGCATCAGCCGGCAGGTTTGGTGGGGGCACCGGATTCCGGTTTGGTACCGGAATAGCGAGATGCGCGCCCAAATCGAGTCGCCGGGCGAAGGCTGGACGCAGGACGGAGATACGCTCGATACGTGGTTTTCTTCCTGGCTGTGGGCGTTTGCCACCATGGACGCGAAGACGCGCGCGAAATTTTATCCCACCAGCGTGCTTGTGACCGCGGCAGACATCATTTTTTTCTGGGTCGCGCGCATGATCATTGCCGGGCTGGAATTTAGGCCGGGCAAAACAGAGCGAGACGAGGACAACATCCCATTTCGCGATGTCTTTTTTACCGGCCTGATCCGCGACAAACAGGGGCGTAAAATGTCCAAGTCGCTCGGCAATTCGCCCGCTCCGCTGGAGCTCATGGCAAAGTACGGCGCCGACGGTTTGCGCTTCGGTCTAATGCGCACCGCGCCGAGCGGGCAGGATATTCGCTTCGATGAAAAGCAGATCGAAGAAGGTCGGAACTTCGCGACCAAGCTGTGGAATGTGGCGCGTTTTCGCCAGATGCAGAATGTGGCGCAACTTTCCAACTCGCGGTTTGCGGAAGAAGGCAACTCAGATGCTGGCCCTGCATTATCCATCTACGCGATCGAAGTGCTGGCGCGATTGAACGAGACCATCGCCGAAGTCGAAGCCGCTTATGCGGATTATCATTTCAACGCCGTGGCGCAGCGGCTTTATGATTTCGTCTGGGGCGATTTTTGCGATTGGTTCGTGGAGGCCGCAAAGACGGACATCTTTGCTGAAGATAAAGCGCGGCAAGCCGCCACTCTGGCCACGTTCGATCATGTGTTCTCCGCCGCTTTGCGCTTGCTCCATCCTTTGATGCCGCACGTGACGGATGAGCTTTGGTCGCGGATGGGCTTTGCACAAAACGAGACCGCTTTTCTCGATCGTGTGCCGCCGCCTCAACCTCTCGTCATCAGTGATGCTGCCCGTGTGCAGAAAGCGCGCGAACAGGCGCGGTTGATCTACGAAACTGTGGAAGCTGGCCGGAATTTGCGAGCTGAAGCGAGAGTACCGTCGAATCGCAAGGCGAAGCTTGCGCTACGATCGGCCCAAAGCTGGGTGGCGGACGAGCAGAGTACGCTGGCGCGATTGCTGAATGCCGATCCGCTCATCATCGACGAAGATTTCGCAGCGCCCGCTGGCGCTTCGCTGAGTGCGACCAGGCTGGGTGAACTTTTTTTGCTGCGGGATGAGAGTGATCGAGGGAGCGAGATGGAGCGACTACGAAAGGAGGTCGCGAAACTGGAGAATGACTTGAGATCGACCGAAGCGAAGCTGGCGAATCCCGCTTTTACCCAACGCGCGCCTGCGGCTGTGGTCGAGGAACACCGGCGCCGGCGAGATGATTTGATGATGCGCCTGACGCAGCTGCGAGAGGCGCGAGAGTCCCTGGCTTAAATACAACGCGGTAAGCGTGCAGCTCCGCGCCGCGCGCCCGGAAAAACGCAGCGAGCTCGGGCGAGTAGTAACTGCCGTCGTACTCACGATTCAGCTCGAGCCAGACGCGGCCGCCTGGAGCCAGATGCGACGCGAGATCATTCAGGAAAAAATCCCATTCCGGAGGTCCCCAGAGCTTATCGCTTTTGTGCGCATTAAAGCAGATCAGGTGCGCAGTGATGAGGTCGAATTTGCGATGAAATTCCGGCAACGGCTGAAACGCTTCGATGCGCGCGATTACGCGTGGTACTTCCAGGAGCTGAGTCATTTCACGGAACATCGGAAACTCGATGTCCAGCCCGGTTACCTGGTGCCCGAGCGTTTTGCAGATGTAAAGGAAATAACCGGCGCCGCAGCCGATATCGAGGATGCTGCCTGGCGGCGCGTAATCCAGCTCAAGCTCACGCACGCGCTGCACATTGATGCGCATCCATTCGCGGAGGTTCAGGTACTTAGGCGGAGCGTCGGCCGGCGCGGTCGGATCGGCGTACTTACGCCGTATTTCCTCGAAACGCTGCGGATCAATCGTCTTGATGACAGAGCTTGCTGTGACGCGCGCGGGGAAGCGGCGATTGCGCAGAAAAGCGCGCGTGTGCCGCGCCGCACTATCAAGCGCTTCGCCGTTGACGATTTTTTCGATCTTTTGCGAGAGGCGCAAGCGGGCTCTATACCGCACGGCACAGCAGTGTCAACGGCAGGCCAGTAGCGGCGATTTGCAGCGCGGGATAGAATGACGCGATGAGCTGGTGGAACAAGCTCCTCTGGATCGGCGTCACCGTGCTCGGGTTGACCGCGCTGGCGGTACTCGGGCTCTCGCGCGGTGAGCAAATCAACGCCCTCTGGATCATCGTCGCCGGGTTCTGCGCATTCGCGATCAGCTATCGCTTCTATTCCAAATGGCTCGCCACAAAAGTACTCGTACTCGATGACACGCGCGCCCCTCCGGCGCTGGTGCAAAACGACGGCAAAGATTTCGTCCCGACAAACCGCTGGATGGTTTTCGGCCATCACTTCGCCGCCATCGCCGGTCCAGGGCCGCTGGTCGGACCGGTACTCGCCGCGCAATTCGGCTTTCTGCCGGGCACGCTCTGGATTTTGGTTGGCGCCACGCTCGGCGGCGGTGTGCACGATATGATTGTACTTTTCGCCTCGGTGCGGCGGCGGGGAAAAACACTCGGCCAAATGGTGAAGGAAGAGATTGGCGCCACCGTGGGAACGATTGCCCTCGTTAGCGTGCTCGCGATCATGATCATCCTGCTTGCCGTGCTCGCCCTGGTCGTTGTGCAGGCGCTGGCGAAAAGCCCCTGGGGCGTATTCACCATCGGTATGACAATCCCAATCGCGCTCATCATGGGCGGGGCATTGCGTAGCGGCAAAGTGCATTTGCGCTGGATCACTCTGTTCGGAATCGCCGGCCTGTTATTCGCGGTCTGGAGCGGCCAGTTCCTCGCGAATTATCCGACACTCCAAGGATGGTTTCGCCAAAGCGACAAATGGCTTGCCTGGGCCATCATGATCTACGGGCTTGCCGCCTCGATCCTTCCGGTGTGGATGCTCTTAACGCCGCGCGATTATCTCAGCACGTTCCTGAAAATCGGGACGGTGGCTGCGCTCGCGGGTGCGGTCGTCATCATTCATCCCTCTTTGCAAATGCCGGCGTTGACAAAGTTCATCAACGGCACTGGGCTTGTCTTTGCCGGTCCGGTTTTTCCGTTCGTCTGCATCACCATCGCCTGCGGCGCGGTCTCCGGTTTCCACTCACTCATTGCTTCGGGCACGACACCGAAGATGCTCGAGCGCGAATCGCGCATTCGTGACATCGGCTACGGTGCGATGATCACGGAAATGATGGTGGCGCTGATGGCGCTCGTGGCCGCGTGCGTACTCGCGCCGGGAGAATACTTCGCCATCAACAGCAAAGGGCCGCCGGCCGAAGTAGTGGCGAAAGTTTCAGCGGCAGGTTTTCCTGTGACCGAGTCGCAGATGCGGGACCTCGCGCGCGACCTGGGCGAGCAGACGATGTTTGGCCGCGCGGGCGGGGCGCCGACGTTTGCCGTTGGCATGGCACACATGTTCGCGCGCGTCCGGCAGAGTGGCGCGAGCTCATCGCTGCCGTCCGGCCACGGCAGCGGTCGCTCCACCATGGCGCTCTGGTATCATTTCGCCATCATGTTCGAGGCGCTATTTATTCTTACAACGATCGACGCCGGTACCCGGGTAGGCCGCTTTCTACTTCAGGATTTCCTTGGTACTCTTTGGCGCCCGCTGGGGAACACGCGTTCATGGACTGCCAATATGTTCGCCAGTGTGTTGCTGGTGGCGGCATGGGGCTGGTTCCTTTACCAGGGCATCATCGATCCACTGGGAGGAATTAACACCCTCTGGCCGCTATTTGGACTGGCGAACCAGCTCCTTGCAGTAATCGCCCTTTGCCTCGGCACCAGCCTGCTTATCAAGATGAACAAGGTGCGTTATCTATGGGTTACAATTGTGCCTCTCATTTTCATGTGCCTGGTTACGTTCTCGGCAGGTTACATGAAGATCTTCTCGGCGGATCCGAAGCTTGGGTTGTTATCCGGAGCTACTTCCCTCCTTGAGGGCGGGCATGGAATAGCTAACGCCAGTAAAGCTGCTGATGTCGCGCGGCAGGCTGCCGTCTGGCGCGTGGACGCGGTGGTAGCTGGTACTTTTCTGCTACTCGTTCTACTTATCGTGGCCGGATCAGCGCTTGATTGGTACCGGCTGCTAACCGGGACAAAGCCGGCTCAACTACGCGAAAGCAAGTTCGTGCCGCTAACTAAAGTAGCTCGTGCTACCTAGAAGCTAGCTACCTGGTTATCTTCGCCGCAACGGCACAATGATTTCTTCGCCGCCGCGCGCGAGAATGACGCGGCCATCCTGAATGCTCTTAACCGTAAGCTGGTAAACCTGGCCGCTCATTTGCAGCCCAAATTGCTGGCCTTCACCCATCACCTTGCCGTTGATAATGGCAAACCGGGCGCTTGGATCGAGCATGATGGAACTCACCACGAAAGAAGATGGAGGAATAGTTGGCCCGGCAACTTCGGCCGTCGCACCGGCCGCGTTGGCCGGCTTCCAGCCGATCGGCCAGAACGGATTACGTTCATCTGCCTGCAAGGCGAAGCTGGATGTATGCTTTAGCTCGACCTTCGCTGTCGGCGCGGCAATGGCGCCGCGCGGGTTCACACTAAGTACGGGGACGAGGAGCAGGAGAAGGAAGCGCTTCATTTCTTGTCAATGATTGTCGCCACGGTGAGTGTTGCCTGCTGCAATTGTGGCAGCTCGTTGTTCGCTCGGATACCTATTTTCCTGACTGAGAGCAGCGGCTCCGAGTTCTCCAGCAGTGCGATCGCTTTACCAAGGGTGATGAAATCGGCCTGCGGCAAGTCGATCGTCCAGATATAACGCGACCAGTCACTCAACTCTTTCTCTTTCGGTGCGCCGGTCGAGTCTAGCCGCGCGTTTGCTTTATCGATGTGCTGCTCGGCGAAGAAAGTCTTGATGCGCGGTGGGAACCAGGCGATGGGCGCGCCCTCAGGGGTGAGAGCCCGTAGCGCCTCGTAATGGGCGGTAGCGGCGCGTGCGCTTTCCTCCAGCCGGCCGGCTTTGGCGATCTCCGTCTTGGACGATGCAACCTTGCCTTGCAGCTCGGCGATCTTGCTCTGCATCGTCTGTTCGCTGTGGTGCAAGGGGCCGATGAAGAAATTAAAGTACACGTAGAGCAAGGCCACCAGGCAGATAGCGCCGAGTACGAGCTTCTTTATCTGCTCTTTATCCAGCTTATTCATCCTTCTTAGAGCGGCTGCGGCGCGTTTGTGGCGTGGGAGCGGGAATTGGTGATGGGTTGAACTCTATCGCGACGACGAAGTGCGCCGTGCCGGCGTTGTTGCCGCTGACGCGCAGGACGGTATCGAGGTCCTCCAAAGTTTTAAACTCCGCCTTCATCCCGGGATGATCTTTCCCGATTTGCTCGAGCAACATCTGCCGGAAATCTTCCGCCACCGCGCGCGGTTCACTGCCAGCGGCTAATCCATCAATGACTAACGAGATGCCGCGGCTTTCATCCTCGGCTGAGCCGTCGATGCTCGTCAGCTGAACGTTTGGCGTGACGCAATCTGCCACCTTCGCCAGCAGCGGCGCCCAGTAAAAGCGCGACTCCATGATCCCGTCCAGCGTCTTGGTAGTACCGATGATGGCGTTTAGCTCGCCGGCGCGCTTTTGCGCGGCGGTCACCTTGGGTTCGATCTTGCTCCAGTCACGCTCGACGCTCGCGAGCTGGCTCTTGATGTTGAGTACGCGGTAACCGGTCCAAAGGTAGTTCAAGGCAAAGAGGGCGGCGATGCCGATGCCGACGTAGATGGTGAGCTTGAGAGGATCGCGCTGGCGTTGCCGCTGCTCGGCTATTTCCTCATGGAGAAGATTGAGTCGCAGCATGATTAGCTCCGCAGGTACTCGAACGCTGCCCCGCAGGCGACGCTGAGGGAGGCGAACTCCTGCTGTAACGCCTTGCGTTTCGGCGCGGGGAGCGCGACTTCGCAGTTCTCCAGCGGGTCCCAAATTTCACAGGGCAATCCCAGCTCATCGCTCAGGGTTTGCAGCACCATCTCGATCCTCGAAAGGCCGCCGGAGACAAAGAGGCGCTGAATGGATGTCTCATATTGCCCTTCAAAAAAGCCGATGGAATTGCGTACTTCGGTAGCGAGCCTGGTGAGAGTGTTACGGCAGATTTCGGTCATGCCGGAGTCGCCTTGCTGGACGAGCAACTGAGCCGCGCTCGCATCCAGTGCGCCCCCGGCGGTGAGCGCATCGATGAAATGTTTGCCGCCGTAATCGAAAGCGCGTGTGAGCGTAAGCTCACCGTTGCGGCCGATGAGTACGGTACTTTGCACGTGGCCGAAATCGAGAAGCAGAAACGCTTCGTTCAGGTGCACCTGCGGATGCGCGAACTCGAAGGCATTGAGGGTGCATACTGGCGCGAGCTGTAAAATCTCCGGCACAAGCCGCGCCTTGCCTGCTGCTTGCACGATTTGCTTTGCTTGTGCGCGAAGCATTCCGCCGACGAGGTAGCGCGTCTGTGTTGCCGTGGCCGTTTGCACTGCGATTCCGCCTTCGCCCGAAACAGACGCAGCTCCGTCTGATGATGGCGGCGGCTCATTCGAGATGCGAGCAACATCGAGCACAAATTCCTTGCAGTCCTGGTTGAGCATGCCGAGGTCGTTATAGCGGAGCGCGTTCCGGAGCAGCTCCGGCGGCGTGTTCGGCTGCTCAATCATCCGGAGGAGGGCGCCCGGTTCAGACACGGCAATCGCGCAGTTTCTGGGATGGCCGCCGAGGTCCTTGAGTAATGTTTTTAGCTCGGAGGCGATCGCATCCGCATCAGCAGGTTCTCCGGGCAGCTGGTGGGTGGCGAAGCTGTTCAAAACGTAGCGCGCCTCGCCTTTTTTCTGGAGCAGTACCGCTTTGTAACTGCGCTTTCCCAAATCGATGCCGATGACAGAGTTCCCGCGTCTGGCCATAGTGCTCCTCGTGCTTATAGCGGGAACCGTGCCGACGATGATGCGGTTTTATCCCCAGGCGAAGCGGTGTGATTCTTCTGTCCCGGTGACCAATCGCGCGCATCTGCTCTTTCGCTATGTTGCGTAATCTGAGCGACGCCCAATGGAAAAGATCCGGCAGATCAAACTCCGAGTGCAAGGCACTGAGGTGCGGGTGAGCAGCTTTCAGCTTTGGCGAGGCGAGCCACACCGGTGGCAGCCAGCCATTAACGCTTTTCGCTGCGCGACGGCGGTGCGCATTTGCGTCGATCTCGCGGGTGTAGATCAACGCGCGATCGAGCTGACGGTGGAGTCTCGGCGCGTCATTCTCCGCGGTTCGCGCAGCGCGCCCGAGCCGACGGATCAAGCGGTGCAAATGCTGGCGTTGGAAATCGATTACGGGCCGTTCGAGCGCGAGGTGCACCTGCCGCGCGAAGTCGAGGTGAACGAAGCGCGCGCCGAGCAGGATAACGGGCTGCTCTGGATTTACCTGCCGCTGAAGAAATGAACGAAAACGCCATCTCCACCCTTCAATCTGAGCCGGACGCGCCACCGCCGCAGGGGTGCGCGGTGGCTGCGGAACCGGCAGCCAAGCATGGCGTCCCGCGCATTCCCGAGGAACTCGCGATCCTGCCGGTCCGCGGGTTTGTCGTTTTTCCCGGGAGTGTTCTGCCGCTGACGGTAAGCCGGCCGGCATCGATCAAATTGCTGGATGAAACATTGCCGATCACGAAGATCGTTGGCCTGCTGGCGCAGCGCGATGAAAAGACGGAGCAACCCGCGCCATCCGATCTGTATCACACCGGCACCGCCGCGATTGTACTCAAGCTCCTGCGGCAGGCTGACGATCGCATCATTATCGTCGTCCAGGGTCTTCGGCGTTTCGCCATGCGGAAGATTGTCGCGACCGAGCCGTACTTGCGCGCCGAGATTGATCTGCCGAAATCGATCACGCCCGCGCCGAGCAGCGCGTGGCAGGCAGAATTCCAGAACTTGCGTGACACAGCGGCGAGGCTGGCGCAATTGCGCCCGGAGATTCCCGACGAAGTGGTAGGCATTATCCGGGAGATCGATGACCCGGAGCAACTAACCGATTTTCTGGCCGGCAACCTTTCGGCCGATGTCGCGCAAAAGCAGGCCATCCTGGAAGAACTGGACGTGCAAAAACGGTTGCGCGCCGTGCAGACCCACATTTCGGCGCAGCTCGAGGTGGCGGAGATTCAGCAAAAGCTCCAGCAGGATGTGCAATCACAGTTCAGCGAGGCGCAACGCAAAGCGTATTTGCGCTCGCAATTGAAAGCCATCCAGCGCGAGCTCGGCGAAGGCGGCGATACCGGTGCGGACGAGCAGATCGCGACTCTGCGCACCCGCCTCGAAGA
Organism: Verrucomicrobiota bacterium; assembly: GCA_019244415.1. Lineage (GTDB taxonomy): Bacteria > Verrucomicrobiota > Verrucomicrobiia > Chthoniobacterales > UBA10450 > AV69. The sequence continues at coordinate 23,613 of JAFASN010000080.1, forward strand.
AGCGAAGCCGCCGGCGGAAGTGCTCGCGCAAGCCGAACGCGAGCTGAAGCGGCTCGATATCGTTCCGCCGGCCAGCCCGGAGTACTCAGTCATCGTCAGCTACGTGGAGACAATCGCGGAGCTGCCCTGGTCAAAGGTGAGCGAGGACAATCTCGATCTCGATAAAGCGCAGCAAATCCTCGATCGCGACCATTACGACTTGGAGAAGGTGAAACGGCGGCTGATTGAGTACCTCGCCGTGCACAAGCTTAATCCCGGCGGACGCGGGCCAATTCTCTGTCTTCTCGGCCCGCCCGGCGTGGGCAAGACAAGCCTCGGTCAATCCGTGGCCGATGCGCTCGGCCGAAAGTTCGTGCGCATGAGTCTCGGTGGCATCCGCGATGAAGCCGAAATCCGTGGGCATCGCCGTACTTACATCGGCTCAATGCCGGGGCGCATCATCCAGGAATTGCGCCGGGCCGGGACGCGCAATCCGGTCATGATGCTGGATGAGATTGATAAAATCGGCGCGGATTTTCGCGGCGATCCGGCCAGCGCATTACTCGAAGTACTCGATCCGCGGCAGAACTTCGCCTTTGTCGATCGCTACCTCGATGTGCCTTTCGACCTTTCGCAAATCATCTTCATCGCCACGGCCAATTACATTGGCGGAATCCCCGGACCGCTGCTTGATCGAATGGAGCTAATCGATCTGCCGGGTTACACCGAGCGCGAGAAGCTGGAAATCGGCAAACGATATTTGATCCCGCGGCAGCTCACGGAGAACGGGCTGAAAGCCGAGCAGATTGAGTTCGAGGAAGAAGCGTTGCGGCTCATCATTAACGACTACACGCACGAAGCTGGTGTGCGCGAGCTCGAGCGGCAGATTGGCGCCGTTTGCCGCGCGGTGGCGGCGCGTGTGGCGCGTGGCATCACCGAACGCGTCATCATCACGCGCGACTTTGTGCGCGAGACGCTCGGGCCGCAGCGTTACATTCACGAGCAGCGGCTCACCAGCAATCTGCCGGGCGTTGTCACCGGGCTGGCCTACACGCCTACGGGCGGCGAAATTTTACACATCGAAGCAACGCGTTATCCCGGCAAGGGAAACATCACGCTCACGGGTCAGATCGGCAACGTCATGAAGGAATCGGCGCAGGCTGCACTCAGTCTCGTGCGCACGCGCGCGACGGCGGTGGGGGCAAAGCCGGAAGATTTTCGCGAATACGATATTCACATTCATGTGCCGGCCGGCGCAGTGCCGAAGGATGGGCCGTCTGCCGGCGTCGCCATGTTCACGGCGTTGGCTTCGCTGTTCAGCGACACTCGGGTGCGCAGCGATGTCGCCATGACGGGAGAAATCACGCTGCGCGGCATGGTATTGCCCATCGGCGGATTGAAAGAAAAAAGCCTGGCTGCCATGCGCGCCGATATCGGCACCGTCATCATTCCGAAGCTGAACGAGAAAGATCTTGCCGAGCTTCCCGAGGAAGCGAAACAAAAGCTGCGCTTTGTTCCGGTGGAAACGGTGGACGCGGTGCTGGCGAACGCGCTCGAATCCGCCGAGCAGGCGAACGAGTGAGTACAGGCCTGACGCCCCTACGGAGCAGGCGTGGCCGAGCTTGCCGGAGAAGCTGATTCCGCGGGTGAAGGCGACGCCGTCGTTGCGGCTGCTGCTGGCTTGCGCTCGCCGCCCGGACCTTCGCGGAGTACCGCCTGCACTGACGCGGGTAGCTTATCAGCGTTGTGCAGGAGCAGGCTGACCTGCCAAAGCTCCGTGTCGCTGAGGCGCTCGTTGTAGGTCGGCATTGCGCTAAACCGGATCCCATTTTTCACGACCCAATGCGTTTCTCCCACTTCGTCATCGGTCACGCCTTTTGATGGCGGAAGAAGATGCGGCGCGAGCGGGTAGAAATTTTTGCCCGCGCCGGAGTGCGGATCATCGATGTGACCGTGGCAACCGGCGCAGCCTTTCGTTTGGTAAATGTGCGCGCCGGCGAGCAGGTTTGTTTCATCCGCTTGAATCGGCGACTGTTCCTGCCCGGCCTTGCCCATCGATGCAGTGATGGCGGTCCGCGCCAGGAAGCGTTCCATCGGCTGCGAGCTGGCGCTCACGTTCATCGGTACTCCGCCCTGCGCGATGAAAATGTACACCGCCGCCACTGCCAGGAGAATGCCTGCGATTAAACCGACAAAGAATTTGCCCATGAGGAAAGTTTGAGCCTGGACGGAATCTCTGGAAAGAGAAAAGAACGCGCAGGACAACCCTGACCGCGGTCCGTTACACTGCCGCGCCGTGCCATTTGCCTTCCAGCACTTGCCTGAGTACGACCGCCTGGTTGTGCTCTTCGTCGCGCGCGGAATAGACAAGTGTCACGCAACCGTGACGCGCCTGTTGCGAGATCAGCTTCAACTCCTCGCCACGGGTGGCAAGTTCTCGCCGGTAGCGCGCAGTAAACTCCCGCCACTTCTTCGGGTCGTGACCGAACCATTTCCGGAGCGCAGTACTTGGCGCGATCTCCTTCATCCAGAGATCGATCCTGGCTTTCTCCTTGCGCAAACCTCGCGGCCAAAGCCGGTCCACCAGAATGCGCACGCCGTCTGATTTTGAGGGCGCCTCATATGCGCGTTTGAGCCGGACTTCCATGCATCGGGCGGTGGCGTGGCCACAACGTCACCGCGTAAGATCGATCCCGGCCGGCAGTTCCGGCGGCGGCTCATTGATCCGGCTGTGGTTTTTACCGTAGCTAAAATAGAACACCAACCCGATTACCAGCCAGACCAGGAGCCGCATCCAGTTCGTCCAGCCGAGGCCGTAAATCATCGCTCCGCAGACGATGATGCCAAGAGTCGAGACAACTGGCACCGCTGGAACGCGAAAGCCGCGTTCCAAATCTGGCCGGCGCACCCGGATGATCCAGACGCCCGCGCACACCAGGATGAATGCGAATAACGTGCCGATACTCGTCATTTCGCCAGACACGTCGGCCGGCACGAACGCCGCGAAAAGCCCGGTGAAGACAAAGAAGAGCATGTTTGATTTAAAAGGCGTGCGGAAGCGCGGATGAATATCGGAGAAGACGCGCGGCACGAGCCCATCGCGGCTCATCGAGAAAAAGACACGCGATTGCCCGAGCAGCATGACGAGGATCACGGAGGAGAACCCGAGAAGAATCGCGACGGTGACGGACTTGGAGAGCCACTCGTATCCGTGCATGTAAGTACTAATCGCGTAGGCGACTGACGCTTCTCGGCCGTGAGTGCGAAAATCCTGTACCGTCGCGATGCCGCTGAGTACGTAAGAAAACAGCACGTAAAGTACGGTGCAGATCACGAGCGAACCGAGAATGCCGATAGGCATGTCGCGTTTGGGATTGCGCGCTTCCTGTGCCGCGGTCGACACGGCATCGAAGCCGATATAAGCAAAGAAGACGACGCCCGCCGCGCCGAGGATTCCGAGTACGCCGCCGAAGGGATGAGTAATGCCTTCCGGTGTTTTGTAGGTCGTCGCGGCCGGAATCATTGGCGTGTGGTTGGCGGGATTGATGAAGTGCCAGCCGAGGGTGATTACGAGAATCACGATCGTCACTTTCAGGACAACGATGATGCCGTTGACGAACGCCGATTCCTTGGTGCCGCGAATGAGCAGCAACGTGAGTACAAGCAAAATGAAGACAGCGGGAAGATTTACAATTCCGGCCGCGCCGGTGACGGGATCGTGCTGGAACGGCGAATGCGACCAGCCGTAAGGCACGGCGATGTGGAACCAGTCGAGTACACGGTTGGCGTACTCAGCCCATGCGGTAGCGACGGTGGCGGCGGCGACCGCGTACTCAAGGATCAAATCCCAGCCGATGATCCAGGCGACCATCTCACCCATCGTCGCGTAAGAATAAGTGTAAGCGCTGCCGGCGACGGGAATCATGGAGGCGAATTCGGCGTAGCAGAGCCCCGCAAACGCGCAGCCGATCCCGGCGACAATGAACGAGAGTACGACTGACGGGCCGGCGCGGTCGGCGATCGCGGCGGCGGTTCGCACAAACAAACCTGCGCCGATGATCGCGCCGATGCCGAGCGCGACGAGGTTCATCGGCCCGAGCGACCGTTTGAGGCTGTGCTCGCCCACTTCCTGCGCTTCAGCCATTAACCGCTCGAGCGGTTTTCTCGTGAACAGGTTTGCCATGGCAGTTACTCCTTTTCGGTTTTGCTAACTCACGCGGTTGCTGATTTGCGCCAAAGGAAATAGATCGGCACGCCGGTGAGTACAATGATCAGCCCCGGCCACGTCGTTGCCGTCTGGTAAATAAAAAGTACGAGCAGGATCACGGTGGCGCCGATGATATAAAGAGCGGGCACGACCGGATAGCCGAAAGCTTTGTATGGCCGCTCGGCTTCCGGCCGTTTTCGCCGGAGTACGAAGACGGCGAGAATTGTCAGGATATAGAAAATGAGTGCGGCGGAAATGACGTAATCGAGCAGGTTGCCATAGAGATTGCCGTAGCCGCTGACCGCGCCGGCAGCATCGCGCTTCACCGTGCGCGGCAACACGAGAAACGCGGCCCAGATTCCCTGGATGACGAGTCCCCAGGCTGGCACGTGGTACTTATTGAGTTCGCCGACGCGCCGGAAGAAAAGCCCGTCCCGCGCCATGGCGTAGTAGGCGCGCGCGCCGGCCAGGATCAGGCCGTTGTTGCAGCCGAAAGTCGAGACCATGATGGCGATGGCCATGATCGCTGCGCCCGCGCCGGGAAAAATGACGTTGGCCGTTTCAGAAGCGACGCGATCACTCGGCGCGTTTTGAATCGAGGCAAATGGGAGCGCGGTGAGATAAGCAACGTTAGCCAGCAAATAAAGGCCGATAACGAGAATGGTGCCGAAGGCGAGCGAAAGCGGAATGTTGCGGCGAGGCTCCTTCACTTCGCCGGCGGTAAAGGTGATGTTGTTCCAGGCGTCAGCGGAAAAGAGCGAGTTCGTCTGCGCCACGCAAATCCCGACGAACAGCCCAAAGGCGGTGAGCGCGCTCAGGCCTCCGCCGACATCCTGCAAGCTGCCGCGCACATGCCAGAGATCAGCGAAATTTGCCGTGCCCGCGCCTGATCTGAGGCCGACGGCAATGCCAAGTACGATGAGCGCGATGAGCGCGCCCGTTTTCGCGGTGGTGAAAATGTTTTGCACGATTTTGCCCAGCTCGAGCCCGCGCGTGTTCATGAACGTGAGCAGCGCGATGAGCGCCAGCCCGATGAGTTGCGCGGTGGAAAGCGACAGGGCGTAACTGCCCACGCGGATCGGCGGGATGAGATAATTGCTTTCCGAAACCCACGGAATGAGTACGCCCATGTAGCGCGCAAAACCGACAGCGACGGCTGCGATCGTCCCGGTCTGGATGACGAGGAACAACGTCCAGCCGTAAAGAAAACCCCACAGCGGCGAAAAACCTTCGCGCAGATAGACGTACTGTCCGCCCGCTTTCGGCATCATCGCCGCCAGCTCGCCGTAAGAGAGCGCGCCGATTAACGTCAGCACGCCCGTGATGATCCAAACGACAAGCAGCCAACCGGGCGCGCCGACCTGCCGCCCGATGATGGATGAAACGATGAAAATTCCCGACCCGATCATCGATCCGGCCACGAGCATGGTCGAATCGAGCAGCCCCAGGCCGCGGACAAATTTCTCCTGCTCGGGCGCGGTGGGCTGAGGCATCGCGCCTGTGATTACGCGTTTGTCCGCCGCAACGCAATCCATCTTCGCTTCGGCGTGGCTCGTGCTACTTTCCCCGCTCGATGAGTTTCATCCGAGTACGACGCGCGCTGTTCATTGTCGGCGGAGCAATGTTGCTCCTGCTGGCGCAGCCGGCTTTTGCCCGCCAGCCGGCGCCGCGCTCGTCCAGTCCGCAGTTCGAAGCGCTCCCGCTGGACCGTTCGGCGCAAAATCACCTCATCGTCCGGGCGTTCATCAACGGAAAACCGGCACGTCTCGCCGTCGATACCGGCGCGCCGGTCAGTGCCATCGCGGCCAATCGTCGCGTACATTTCGGCGTTCCCTTCATTTCAGACACGTCGAAGTTACCGCCGCGCATTATTATCAATGGCGCCTTCAGCTCTGTGGGAATTGCCAAAACCTTGCGCATTGGCGCGCTCACGCTGGTGGACGAGCCGATGGTCGCCATTAATCTCGGCCCGGAAAGCCGCGCCGCGCGCATTCGCGGTGAACAGGAAATCGACGGAATCCTCGGCGCCGACATTCTTTTCCCCACCCGCGCCGTACTCGATTGCCAGCGGCAGTTGCTGATTTTGAATCTTGATCCGGACTCGCAGCGAGCCACTCCGGGCGTGGATTACACCGGCCTCGCCAGCCTGCCGATCCACGTAAGCGATGGATATAACTTGTACGTTGATGGCGCGGTCAACGGCGCGCCTGGCCAGCTCCTCGTCGATACCGGCGCGTTTGCGACTTTGCTACACCGGCCGTTCGTGCAGCAAATGAAAATCCCGATGCGCCGTACGCGACTGGTCTCGGCAGGGGTGAATACGCTGCAAACGCGTGTGCAGGTTGCGCGAATACGGCGGCTGAGCGTGGGCGAAGTGAACGTTGTGGGTCACTACGTGGGTGTGATCGATCTCGCCAGCCTTCTCGGCGACCGAGTGCTTGCAGGCAAGCGCCCTGTAGTCGGCCTTCTCGGGGGCGAACTTCTACGAAGTTTGCACGGCATCATCGATTTCGGTACGCGCCGTTTGTACTTGAAAGGTTGAGCTGTTCGCGGCTCGAGCGCGCTGAGTCCTGCCATGACAGACGCGTTTGTGCTCGGTGCCGGCCTGGGTACGCGCCTGCGCCCGCTCACGGACGAATTGCCAAAGCCGCTTGTGCCGATCTTTGGCAAGCCGCTGATCAGCTTTGGCTTTGACCACCTCATCAATGCCGGCGTGCAACGATTGATTGTGAACACGCACCGGCTGCCCGGGAAATTCGGGCAAGTGTTTCCAGATCCAGTGTATCGCGGCCATCGGATCACTTTTGTGCACGAGCCGGTTTTGCTCGGCACCGGCGGCGGGCTGCGGAATGCGGAGCGTCATTTCGAGAGCGAATCCGTGATCGTGTACAGCGGCGATATTCTGACCGATTTTGATTTGGCGCCTTTGCTGGAGGAGCACGCCCGAACCGGCAACGCCGTCACGCTTGCGCTTCGGCAAACTGAGTTCGCCCCCAGCATCAACCTGCACAGCAATCGCGTGGAAAAAATCGGCGATGGGGCCGAGTACGACTTCGCCAACGTTTCTGTCTGGACGCGCAAGGCGATTGAATGGATTCCAGCCGGCAAACCGATGTCGTTTATTCCCGTACTTCAGCAGGCAATCGCGGACGGCCGCGCGATCGGCGGCGTGGTGGTGAATGACGGGAACTGGTTCAACATCGGTTCAGCTTCGCAGTACCTCGCCGTTCACGGCAAAGTGGCGCGCGAGAACTGGCGGCCAGCTTACCTCGATAAGGCAGAGCGATGGCCGGAGATGGTCGGCGCCGGCGCGAGCGTCGATCCGGGTACGACGCTCTCCGGGTTTTATTCCATCGGCACCGCTTGCCGCGTGGAAGCTGGTGCCAGCGTGACTGATTCTGTTCTCTGGCCGGGCGCGCGGATTGCTGCGGAAAGTACGCTGCGGAATTGTGTTGTTCGTTCCGGCAAAATAGCCGAAGGAACGCTCGAGAACGCCGTTGTGTGAAAACAGCCTCGCTTCTTCGCCAGACGCGCTTGCGCGTGCCCGAGTTCACCGGTACTCGACCGATTGCCATCGCGCCGATCGAAAAAGGCGGATCGGACCGGCGTTTCTACCGGATCCGATGCCCGGGCGAGCAATCGCTGATTCTGGTAAAGTACAATCTCGCGCAGGAGGAGAACCGCCATTATGTGCGCATCGCGCAGTTTCTTGCCGGACATGGCATTCATGCGCCGCGCATTTACTTCCACGACGCGGATGAGGGGCTGATCTGGATCGAGGACCTGGGTGAAACGGACCTGTTCAGTTTTCGTGATGAACCGTGGCTGGTGCGCGGCGCCTTCTACCGCTCCGCCATCGATGAAATCGCGAAGCTGCATGCGATACCCGAGGCGGAATGGTCGCAGTTGCGTGGCGAGATGCCGCCGGAATTCAACGCCGCCCTTTACCGGTGGGAGCAAAATTACTTCGTGGAAAACTGCCTCGGCCGCGTGTTTCACCTCGATGAAAGAGAGCGACGCGCGCTTGGCGCATTGCCCGCGCTGAGTGAAATTGCGGAGCAGCTTGCCGCGCTGCCCCGCGTACTCGTCCATCGCGATTTTCAGTCGCAAAACATCATCATGCGCAACGCCCAGGCGTTCCTGATCGATTTCCAGGGGCTTCGGCCCGGCGTTGCCCAGTACGATCTCGCTTCACTGCTTTTTGATCCATATGTCAGCCTGAGTACCGGCGAGCGCGAAGAAGTGCTGGCCCATTACATGGACGCGCGGGGCGACATTGCTGGCGGTGAATTCTTCCGTGCCGTTTTGCGCCTGTGCGCGATGCAACGCCTGATGCAGGCGCTTGGCGCTTATGGGTTCCTGGCGCTGGCAAAAGGTAACCGCCATTTCCTCGCTTACGTCCCGCCGGCGCTCGCCTCGCTTCGCCAAATCGTGAAGGAAATCCCCGGTCTGGAAGCGCTCGGTGCGGCGCTTGCTTCTCTGGCAGGGGATGTCGTCAGCCCCGGCTAGCGCGCCTCTCGCTCCTCCTCGCACGATTTCCGCCCGCGGCCTTGCCGGCGCGCCGCAAGTCGAGCGCATCGATCCCTTGCGGCGCGGCGTGGCCTGGGGCGCGATGATCGCCGGCAGCGCCTTGCCAGTAATCATCAGCCGACTCAGCGGCGAAGGAGCGCCGGCATTCGTGCCACTTGCCCAAACGCTGGTGCTGGTAATCACAGCGTTGCTGATCTATCGCTCGGAACGGCTGCGGCCGCTCGTCGGCTTCGTACTCACGGTCGCCATTCTGCGCCTCGGCTGGTACAGCATCGCGCCGGTGCTGGCTGATTGGCCACCGATCCACAATCTTTCCGCCGGCTCGAGCTGGGCCGCTCAGCAATTCATCGCCCGTTGCCTCTTCGGCGCTGGCGCCCTGCTCATGCTGCCAACGATCTTCGCAGCCAAGCTCAATCGCCACGATCTCTTCCTCTGCCCCGGTGTGCTCGACGCTCCCGCTCAGCCGGAGCCAATCCTCTGGTTCCGCAAACCGGTTCCGTGGACGCGCCTCGGTCCACAGCTCCTGTTCGTCTTTGGAATCGCGCTGCCGATTTTTCTTTACCTCACCCTGCGTCCGGATTTCGCGCATCTCTCGCGTTTGTGGGCGGTGCTGCCGTGGGCGTTTGCGACCGCTGCCGTTAACGCGTTTAACGAGGAATTCCAGTTCCGCTGCGTGCCACTGGCGCATCTGCGAGGAGTACTGCCGGTGCGCGAATGCATGCTGCTCACTTCGGTCTCCTTCGGCATGGCGCATTATTTCGGGCAGCCCTCAGGACCCGTCGGCATTGTCATGGCCGGATTAGCCGGCTGGATCTGGGCCAAAAGCCTGTTGGAGACGCGCGGGCTCGGCTGGGCGTTCGGCATTCACATGGTGCAGGACGTGGTGATCTTTTGTTTCCTGGCGCTCTCGGCCCAGGTTTGAAACGGCCGCAGCGTCGCGAAGCGGAACGTGTACTTAGCGCACGAACGGATTACTGGCGCGTTCTTCTCCGATCGTAGTACTCGGCCCATGCCCCGCCAGAACCGTGATCTCGTTGCCGAGCGGAAAAATCTTCTCGCGGATTCCCTGAAACAGCAGCTCGCCATCTCCTCCCGGCAAGTCCCACCTGCCCACTCCACCGGCGAAAAGGACATCGCCGCCGACCAGCACGTTCTCAGTACGGGAGAAGAAACAGAGACTTCCCGGGCAATGTCCCGGCACTTCCAGCACCTGCCATGGCGCGCCGAGGAAATCGCGCGCCGGCGTTGCCTCGATCACAAAGTCCGGCTGCACTGGTTCGACGTCGAAGGCGAAGCCGAACCGACGGAAGAAGCCCGGATCGGAAATCATCGGTGCTGTGTCGGGATGACAGCCAATCTGGCAATGGAACTTTCGCTTAATTTTCGCTACGTCAGGCACATGATCGAAGTGTCCGTGGGTGAGCAACAGCAGCTTGAGATCAACACCGAGCCGGTTGAGCCAGTCGCAAGCGCCATCGGGAGCATCGAACAACATTGCGCCACCGGGAGCGTGAAAAAGATAGCAGTTCGTTTCGAAAATCCCGCCGCAAAACGTCTCGTACTTCATCGCTTATCTCCTGCTCTCACGGGCACAAGCAGATCAAGATCACGAGCAGGAGCAAGAGCAGGAAGATAGAAATCGATGATTGAATCTTCTGCCGCGCCGATTGTCTCACCTTGCTGCAGACGCGCCGGCCGAAAGCCGTGGTTGTTGCTTTCGGGCGGCCAATCTGCGACTATCCAAAACCCGTTTTTTAACGAATGAAACCTCGTTTACGCGCCGCTGCCGCGGCCATTCTGCTCCTGAGCTTGGGCGCGCCCCCGCTCTTCGCCAAGTCTGACCTGGAGAACATTTGCGTCTCCGTCGGCCGACTCCTCGAAGAAGGCCATTACACGCACAAGCAACTCGACGATTCGATGTCGCACAAAATCCTGCGCACTTACGTCGAGATCCTCGATTTTTCGCATCTCTTCTTCACCCAGGAAGACATCAACGCCATGGACGCTAAGTACGGCAACTCGTTGGCTGACGACATTCTTCTTGGCAATCTCAAGCCGGCTTACGAGATCTACGATTTGTACCAGAAGCGGGTCGATGACCGCGTCGCCAAGATCAAGCAGTTCCTTAAAAAGCCCCCTGATTTCGACACTAACGCAACGATCGAGCTCAGCCGGCAAAAATCTCCCTGGCCCAAGAACATGGCTGAGGCGGATGACCTCTGGAAAGGCCGCATCACGAGCGAGCTTTTGCAGGAACACTTAAGCGAGCACCCGATCGAGCCCGGGCCGCAGCTCGTCGAGCGCCGGTATGACCGTCTCGACCGCAACGTGCACGAGGAAGATCGGGATGAACAGGCGAAGTACTTCCTGGATGCCGTCGCTCAGTCGTATGACCCGCACTCTGAGTACCTGAGCAAGGACGACATGAAGAATTTCAACATCAACATGAGCCTGTCCGTGGTCGGGATTGGCGCCATGCTGCGCACCGATGATGGTTATGCTCGGATCGAGAGCCTGGTGCCGGGCGGACCGGCGCAGCTCGATGGACGCCTGAAGGTCGGTGATAAAATCGCCGCCGTCGGCCCGCAGGGCAGCGACCTTGTTGATGTGCGCGACATGCGGCTGGACAAAGTGGTGGACATGATTCGCGGGAAAAAAGGCTCGAAGGTGCGGCTCATCGTCATTGCGAGCGACGCCGCCGATCCCTCCAAGCGCAAAGACATCCAACTGGTGCGCAATGAAGTGAAGCTGAAAGACCAGGAAGCGCGCGCTGACATCATCATCAAGAATGATGCGGACGGTAAACCGGTGAAGCTCGGATGGATCACGTTGCCCTCGTTTTACGCCGACATGGATCACCATTCCAAAAGTACGACCAAAGACGTACTCGCGTTGCTCAAGCGGCTGAAAAAGGAAAACATCGGCGGTCTGGTCATCGATCTGCGGCGCAACGGCGGCGGCTCGCTCGAGGAAGTGATTTCGCTGACCGGATTGTTTTTGAAATCGGGGCCGATCGTGCAGACCAAAGGCTCGAACGGCAACATTGTCGTCTCGAGTAATCCCGATCCCGGCATCGCGTACTCAGGGCCATTGATCGTGCTGACCAGCCGGCAGAGCGCGTCTGCGAGCGAGATTTTCGCGGCGGCGCTACAGGATTACGGGCGCGCCGTGATCGTGGGCGACCACAGCACGTTTGGCAAAGGCACGGTGCAAACGGTGCTGCCGATCGCCGGCTTTACCTCACTGCTCGGCAGCCGCTCGGATGATGATGGCGCGCTGAAATTGACCATCCAGAAGTTCTACCGCGTCGCCGGCGGGTCGACCCAGCTCAAAGGCGTGACTTCGGATATTGTGTTGCCGTCGCTAACAGACCTTCCGGAATTCGCGGAGGGCGCGCTGAAAAATTGTCTGCCTTACGACGAAGTACCAAAGGCGAGATTTACAAAGTGGAGCGAGCCGGTCTCGCTCTACCTCGATGAGCTGAAGCAACGTTCAGCCGAGCGGGTGCAAAACGATCCCGAGTTCCATTACGTCACGGAAGACATGGAACGGCTACGTAAGCGCATCGATGAGAACCGGATTTCGCTTAACGAAAACGTGCGGCGGAAGGAGCTCGCCGATGATAAAACGCGCAAGGAACTCCGCTCGAAAGAACGCCTCGCCCGTAATACCGAGGAACCGCGCGTCTACCGGCTCACGCTCGACACCGTGGACAAGCCAAATCTTCAGCTAATCATGTACCCGGGTAAACTCGCCGAAGCGAAGAAGAACGGCTCGGCGAAAGTCGCGCCGGAAGCTGCGAGCGATTCCGACAGTGACAACGATCTGCTCGGCGCCCCTGACGCAGGAGACGACACCAAGACACCGGCCATCGATCCTGAGCGCGACGAGACGATCAACATTTTGGCTGATCTGGTGCGCTTGGAACACGGGCCGAAAACCGCCAGCGCGAACGCCAACGCCGCCGCCCACTAGCCTAGCGATCGCGCTTCTCAAGCTGGGTCGGTTCAGGTAAACTGGCGCGCATGCTGGAGTTGCGCAGGCGTTGGTGGCGAGGCTTGCCTGCGCTCTTCCTCGCAGTCGCTCCGCTCCACGCCCAACAGCAGGGCGACGAGCTTTCGGCGCTCTACACCCGCGGGATGGCGGAGTTCCAGGCCGGCGAGTACGCCAAAGCGGCGGCTGATTTGGAGTCGCTTTCGCTCAAAGCCGAAGCGACACCGCAACTTGAGCCGGTCTTTTTCACCCTCGGCTCAGCGTGGTTTAACGCGGGTGACTTCAAGAAAGCGATCGCGGCATTCCAGAATTACGGCAAGAAATTTCCCCGCGGCACGCATTTGCCGGAAGCAACATTCGCCATTGCCCAGTGCAATCTTTCGCTCAAAAACTACGCTGACGCGGCGAGCGGTTTCGCGTCGCTGGAAAATGACCCGCGGCTGCGTGAGCAGGCGTTGTTTTCCGAGGCGACAGCGCTGAAGGAGGAAAACAAAATCGATCAGGCAATCGCCGCGCTGGAAAAGCTTGCCGGCGGCGACATGCGCACGCCGCTGGCGATCCGTGCCGCAACGACGCTCGCGCAGTTGTATGCGCAAAAGGGCAACTCAGATAAGTCGATTGCGCTGATTCGCAAGCTGCGCACCCAAGCGAAGCTGGTGGACAACATCGTCGAGCTGAATGCCACGACGATCGAGCAGGGCGACGCGCTCTTTAAACAGGCGAAGTACGCCGCTGCGCTGGAATGTTATCGCGCCGCATTTTCGCGCGAGCAAATCATTCAAATGCAAAAGGACCGGATCACAGCGATGCAGCGCAACATCGACGCGAACCTCGCCAGCGCGCGTTCTGATCCAACGCAGTTCACGGAGCTGGCGGCCGAAAATAATCAGCTGAAGGCGGACATGGCGCACGCGCAGAGCCTGCTGGGAGAGCTCGAGAAGATGCCTTCGGTTACGCCGGCGATTTACGTCCGCATGGCGCGTTGCTTCGACGAGACGGACCGCAAGTGGGAAGCGATCGTGGTTTACCAGGAAATCCTGGATCGCTTTCCGAAAGCGGCCGAGCGCGAGCCGGCGCTGTTCGGCTTAATCCTGGCGCTGGCAGATGTAAACCAGGCGCAGAAGGCGCAGGCGCGCTGCGAGCAGTATCTGCGGGAATTCAAAACCGGACCGAATGCGAACACTGTCGGGTATCTCCTCGGCGCGATGGCGCTCCAGGCCAACGACGCAAAGGCGGCGGAAAGTTATTTCGGGCGCGCCCTGACGACGCAGCCCAAAAGTACTTTTCGCGAACAAATGCGTTATCTGCTCGCGAACGCCAAGCTCCAGGAAGGCAAGTACGATGAGGCGAACGATGCCTATCAAAAGTACCTGGGCGATTTCCCGAAAGGGCAATACGTCGAGGATGCGCATTACCGCATGGCGCTGACGCAGCTTTTCGCGGGTAAGTACGAGAATGCGATGAATGCGCTGCGCGATTACATCTCGAAAAATCCGCGTGGTTCGTACATCACGGACGCAAGATACCGGCTGGCCGTCTGCAAGTACGCCGCGTCGCTCTACGACGAGGTCATTCGCGACTGCAAGGATTGGCAAGCCGATTACCCGGATAACCAGCAGCTTGGAGAGGTGCTCGCGCTGCTCGGCGACGCCTACGCCGCGACCGGCCGCGATGACGATGCCGTGCAGGCGTACATTCGCTCCTACAAAATCGCCGCGACCGAGGAGGTCACAAACTATTCGCTGAACGCCGCGAGCAAGCTGCTCCAGAAAAAAGGAGACTGGCCGAAGCTGGCCGAGCTCTACAACCAATTTATAAATGAGAAACCGGACAGTCCAACGGTGCTGACGGCGCTGTATTGGATCGGCAAAGCAAAAGCGCACGAAGGCAAGACGGATGAGGCAAAACAGATCACGGCGGACACGATCAAGAAGTACATCAACGATCCGGCGCGCGAGCAGGTGGAATTATTGCTGACGCAACTGGCGCAGCTTTGTGTCCGGAAGAAAACACCGGCTGATCAATCCGCAACCGCAACGCCCACGCCCACGCCCGCGCCAGATCCCGGCGTGGAGCTGGATCATCTGCTCGGAGCGACTGAGCAAAACGCGACCGGCAAAGCGCGCGTACTTTATGCGAAAGCCGAGCTGGCCCGTTTACGGCGCAACACCGCGGAAGAGGAACGCAACATCGCGGAAATCGCGAAAAATTTTCAGCCGGATGACTTGAGTCCGGTGCTGCTCGGGCGCGCAGGCGATTATCTCCTGGCGCAAAATCAGCCGGATCGCGCGGCGACATTTTACCAGCGGCTGATGGATGAGTACCCGAAGAGCGACAGCATCGATTACGCTTACAATGGCTTGGGCGAGATCGCGCTTCAGAAACATGATTTACTGCGCGCCTTGAAGTACTTCACCGATGGCACGGATAAGATCGCGGCTTCGACGAAGCTTAAAGATCTCACGATTGGAAAAGCAAAGACGCTTTTCGACATGGGCCGGTTTGTGGAAGCGAAAAAGGCGTTTGAGCAAATCGCGTCCGTGCGGGAATGGCGCGGCGAATCCACCGCTTACGCCGTGTACGAGCTGGGCGAAATCGAGGCGAAGCGCAACCATTGGGCGGAAGCAAACGCGTACTTCCAGCGCGTCTATGTCGGCTACCAGAAGTTCCTGCCCTGGGTGGCGAAGGCTTATGTGCGCAGCGCCGAGTGCTTCGAGAAACTAGGTAAACAGCAGGAAGCGGTGAACACTTACCGCGAACTTTTACGCAACGAGAAGCTGGCGAATTTCGCCGAGGCGGCCGAGGCGAAGAAGAAACTGGAGTCGATGGGGCAACAAGGATGAAGGACTGCCGAGTGCCGAATGCCGAGTGGCGAGTTGGCATCATGCTTCTGCTCTTGCTCATGCTCCTGATCCATTCCCGAGCATTTGCGCAAAACATCGAGCTGAAGACAGGGCAGGTCATCGAGACAACCGGCCTGCGCGCCTCCGGTGACATGGTGATGGCAAAGGTGACCGTGGGTGAAACAACGGGCGAAGTCGGTTACCCGATTTCGCAGATTGCGAAAATCGATTTTCCGGAGCCGCGCGCATTACAAACCGCGCGAGATTTATTGACGCAAGGTCAGGCGGAGAAAGCGGTCGAGGAAATCGAGCCGATCATCCGGTACTACGCACCTTATAAATTAGTCGCTGGGTCGTGGTGGGCGCCCGCGGCGCTGGTCAAGGTCTCTGCGCTCGCCGTACTCAAGCGCGACCGGGAGGCGGAAGCGTTGGCGGAAGAGGTGCGCGTGTCAGCGACATCGCCGGAAATTGCGCGCGCGGCCGAGCTTCGCACCGCGGCAGGGTTGATTCGCAAGCAGCAATTAGCAAAAGCGGCGCAGATTTGCGACGCAGCCATTCACGAGAGCACGGATGAAAGTGTCCTCGCTGATGCGTGGACGACCAAAGGTGACGTACTCGCCGCGCAACGGCAATGGGACGCGGCGCTCGTCGCTTATCTACACGTGCCCGTTTTTTATCGTGAGCAATCGTTGTTCATGCCAGCGGCAATGCTCGGCAGCGCCCGGGCTTTCCACCACATTGATGATAACGCCCGCGCCCGGCGCGAGTTCGGCGAGCTAATCGAGAGCTTCCCGAAATCAGCGGAAGCGTCAATTGCGCAAAAGGAGCTAGCCAAATTACCGAGGTGATTTGCTACAATCCAGCTGTCATTTTGAACGGAGCGAAAGTGAAGCTGAAAAATCTCGTCGTGGTGGAAGCTTGACGATAGCGCAACGGGATGCCTCGAGTTCGCTCGGTGTGACGGAATTATGAAAAAGAGAATCGCTTATCTGGGCGCGCTGTTCCTTCTCGGCGCGGGCTTGCTTGTTTCCAGCGTCATGGCGCAAGCGCCGTCGCCTTCGCCTGGACCCGCGATCCATTCCAAGACGCTCTGGGAACAGATCGAGCAGGGCGGCTGGGTCATGGTGCCGATCGCGCTTTGCTCAGTGGCCACGCTTTACCTGATCGGCGACGGCGTTCTCCGTACTTCGCGCAATCGCGTTACCCCACCGGCCCACGAGGAAAGCCTGAAGGCGCTTTTTCGCCAGGGCGATTACGTGGGAGCGTACAATTTTTGCAAAGAGAATCCATCGCCGCTCACGAACGTTGTACGCGTGGGCGTCGGGCTGCTCGGAGAAGGCAAGGAGTTGACCGAAGAAGGGATGCTCGGCGAGCTGGCGAAGGAAAACTCGCAGATGCAGACCTACATCAGCTACCTGTCTGTTATTGGTGTTTGCACGCCCATGATCGGTCTGCTCGGCACCGTCACAGGAATGATCAAGGCATTTGCCAAACTTGGAGCATCTGGGATCGGCGATCCGTCCGGGCTTTCTGCCGCGATCGGCGAGGTGCTGGTGGCGACGGCCAGCGGTCTGATTATCGCCATCCCTGCATTCGGCGCATTTTATTTCCTGCGCAACCGCGCCGCGTCGGCGGTGCATCGGATTCAGGACATCGTGAACAGTCTTTTTCGCAAGATGCCGTACGAGTCGTTAGCTGGCGTGCAAATCGGCGACGAGGAACTTTACGCGGCGATTCCGAACTGGCTGGTCGGCGCGCCCGGTTCGGGTCACACCGGGCGCATTCTTACCGAGGACGCCCACGAAACTGCTGCCCCAGCCGAGCAGCCGATGTGAATCCCAGTAAGCCGTACTAAGCAATGGCGGGCGGAGGTGGCGGAACAGAATCCGGTGAACCTGAATTTCAGGTGGCGCCGATGATCGACGTCCTGCTGACCATCCTCGTTTTTTTTATGACGATCACCTCCGCGCAGGTCTTGAAAGTCGATAAAACGATCCAGCTGCCGGTCGCGAAAGACGCACAGAAAAAAGACAACAGCCGCGCGGAAGCGATCGTCAACGTGCGCTGGAAAAACAAGCAGGCGCAGTTCGTCTTCAATGATCGCGTTTTTCCGAACGCGCCAGCGATGGTCGAGCCGCTGAAGACTGCGCGGATCACGGGCGAGAAAAAGGTCACCGGCACCGCCAATCCGACGTTTCGCGCTGTCATCCGGGGCGATCGCGACGTGCCGGCGCTCTACGTTTCCCAGGCGATGAATGCATGCGGCGAAGCGGGAATTACCGACATCTCGTTCTCAGCTGTGAACAAGGAATGAGCCGCCACAAAAAGCGCGGCTGCGCCTGACGAGAAGTACCAATGCGCCTCGATACCAACGTTAACGAAGGCACGCTCGGCTTCCAGATCGCGCCCATGATCGACGTTGTTTTCGTCATCATGCTCTTCTTCATGGTCATGGCCGGCGCGGTGAAAGTTGAGAACGAGCTCAACACGCAGCTCCCCGGCACTGCTTCCACGTCCACGTCCACCGATTTCGTCGATGAGCAGATCATCACCATTTCGGACACAGGCGAAATTGCGCTCAATGACGAAGCGTTTGATTCACCCTCGAGCAAGGATTTGCCCCAGCTGAAAGCGACATTGATGCGGCTTAAGCAAAATGCTGATGCAGCTAAAACTCCCGCGGTTGTCACCATCATCAGCGATGAGCAGGCGAAGTACTCTCGCACGATTGATGTCCTTGACGCGCTCGCCGTGGCCAAAATCGACAACGTGACCTTCACCGTAAATGAGGAGGAATGAACGGCACCGCCTCGATTGATGATCCGGTCTTGCCCACCCGCCGACGGCGTTTTCGGTGGGGGCGCTTCGGCGGCGGTTTCCTGCTGGTGAGCATCATCGTGCACGTGGTTTTCATCGGCGGTGCGACGGTGTTTGTGGTGCAGCGTTATGAAGCGGCGCGCAAACTTACCTTCAAAGGTGGGCCGCCTTCGCCCAATCCATCCACGCGCGCCATCGAGCACAAAGTACAGCTGGCCAAGAAGCAAAGTACAATGAGCGTCCCCTCGATGGCGAAGCGGATCACCACCACCGGGCTCGCCAAAATCGCTTTGCCGGACATGCCAGCGATGCCGAAGCTGGCTTCCGCGCCCACGAAAATGGCGGGCGCAGCAGGCGCCGACGTCAGCTTTAATCCGGGATTGAACATTGCCGCCGGCGGCGCGATTTCCGGTGGCGCGCCAGTCCCCTTTTTCGGGTTTAAAGAATCACGCGGTGGTGGCGCATTGGTCGGCCGGTTGTTCGATTTGAAGCAGCTCGCGAACGGCACGCCCTCGAAGCTAGAGCAGGACCACGCCTACCCGGCGGAGATCGCAAACTTCGTCAAAGCCGGGATGAACGACACGTACTTATCGAAATATTTCGCCGGCCCGAAGCCGCTCTACACCACGCAGGTTTTCATTCCGAAAATTCCGTCAGACCAGGGTCCCGGCGCCTTCGGTCTTGCCGAGCGGGTACAGCCGAAGATGTGGATCGTGCATTACAAAGGTACTGTGATTCCGCCCGAGAGCGGCACCTTTCGCTTCGTCGGCGTTTGCGATGACATTCTGGTGGTGCGCTTCAATGGCATGGTCGTACTCGATTGCGGCTCGATGACGCCCAGCGGCCGCGCGCCGCAGAAATTTTACAATAGCGATGGGCTGCAATTGAAAAAGGACATGGCGTGGTACAAAGGACTCGGCCGCGGCGAGCCCTTCCAGGTGAACGCCGGCCAAAGTTATCCGCTCGATATTCTCATCGGTGAATGGCCCGGCGGCGACTTCAAGGCGTTCCTGCTCATCGAGAAGGATGGCGTTTCCTACGATAAAGATTCCAAGGGCAATCCGATCCTTCCCATCTTCAAAGTTGCCGCGGGCGAGACGACCCGCGGCGGCACGGAAGCGCCGGTCTTCGCGAAAACCGGCCCTGTCTGGAAAGCTGAGCAGCCGGCGGAGACGGCCGGAGCGAAGTGAAAATTTCGTTCTACCAGCCCGGGCCGTAGTACCGCGGATCGCGCGGCGGCGTTCCAAACCACGGCGGGAAGCGGATCGGTTGCGGTCCGAACCGGAACAAGCCGCGTGTGCGCGGAGTACGGCCGAAAACATGCACCGGTGTTCCCACTTCGACTGCGTTGTAAAACGCGATCGCGTTCTCCTCCGGCATGCGTACACAGCCATGCGACGCCGGATAACCTGGCAAGTAACCGGCGTGCAACCCATCCGCGCCATTGAAGCGCATAAAGTACCGCATTGGCGCGGGGATAAATTTTCCGCCGCGCGGTACTTTCATGTCGGCGTCGGCATCCGCCACCACGGTTTGGCCGCTGCGATCAACGATCTTCCCGTACAATGACGAATAATGATTCCGCTCCTTCTCGATCACGTGGAAGGAGCCTGTCTCGGTGAGATGACCATAACGGCCGCTTGAAATCGGTGTGGCGAGAAGAACGCGCCGGCCTTGGAGCAAGTAGGCGCGTTGTTCTTCAAGGTCGATCTCGACCGAAGTGCCGGACGCGGCATGTATCCGAGATACCGCCGCCAGACAGAAAATGAACGCGAAAATCCCTGTTCGCCAACCCATGAAACCTGGAGCTCTCCAGATTCAACCGCGGAACTGGCGTCTGGTTTTCCGCTCATTGCGACTTTCTCGCCGGAGTACAGCGTGCATCGTCGCGGTACTTAGGAAGACAGGTCGCCAGAACGCGGAGACGCTAAGTACAACGCATCCCCGAGCCGGTCGCTTTCCACTGCGCTACACCGCGATGGGCGCTTTGATGGAGGGATGCGGGTTGTACTCAAGCAGGGTGATATCGTCAAAACGAAAATCTTCAATCCGCCGCACAGCAGGACTTAACTCGATGCGAGGCAGTGGCCGGCACTCGCGCCCAAGCTGCTCGCGTGCTTGATCGAGGTGATTCAGGTAAAGATGCAAGTCGCCAAAAGTGTGAATAAACTCTCCCGGTCGGAGATTGCATACCTGCGCGATCATCAATGTAAGCAAGGCGTAGCTCGCAATGTTGAATGGAACGCCGAGGAACAAATCGGCGCTGCGCTGGTAGAGTTGGCAGCTAAGCTCGCCATTGTTGACGTAGAACTGGAACAGCAAGTGGCAGGGAGGGAGTGCCATGCTCGCGAGTTCAGCGGGGTTCCAGGCGCTGATGATCAGCCGGCGCGAGCTCGGGTTGGTCCTGATCTGCTCGATCACTCGCGCCAGTTGATCCACGCACTGGCCGTTCGCTCCGCGCCAGTCACGCCATTGCGCGCCATAGACGCGGCCGAGGTCGCCCTTCTCGTCTGCCCATTCGTCCCAAATGGTCACGCCATGCTCGTTGAGATAGCGCACGTTCGTTTCGCCGCGAATAAACCAGAGCAACTCGTAAACGATTGATTTCAGATGCAGCTTTTTCGTCGTGAGCAATGGAAAACGTTCACGTAAATCAAAGCGCGCTTGTGCTCCGAAAACGGACAATGTTCCGGTGCCGGTGCGATCCTCGCGTGACGCGCCGTGATTAAGGACAAGCCGAAGTAGCTCGTGATACTGCCGCACGCCGAAACCTAGCGGCGGGAAAAAAACTGCGCGACAGGAATTTCGCCCAGAGGAGTGATGGTACTATTTCTTGCCGACGGCGAGTTCCGCTTCGAGCTCGGATTTGCGCTCGTTCAGCGTTTGCAGACGCAGTTTCCAGCGATGAATCTGGATGCACAGCTGGTTAATGTAACCGGTCACTTCTGTCCGTTGCGATTCGTTCTCCCTCAACTCGCGCTGAATCTCCGCCATCCTCGCGCTCGCCTGAGCCAGCGGAACGGTAGTAGATTGCCCGCAATGCTGACAATTGAGTGTCATGCCGGCGGCGGCGGCATCGACGATCAACGCGCCGTCGCAAGTACCGCAACGGAAGACAATATCGCGTCCGGCGGATGGTTGAAGCGGAGCCATGGACGGACGTTTTTAAGCAAATTGCATACCGTCGTTTTTCGAGACCGCGGCGCTGGTATAATGATGACGCGGGCCGTTTGCGTGACCGCTATTCTCGCCACCTCTCAACTGCGCGCCGACGATCAAAACGCCAGCCCTTCTCCGACGCCGGACAAATCGAGTTATACCATCTTTAATCCCACGCCGATTTCGAGCCGACGTGCCTTTAACACTGACCGCCCCACTAAAACTGATAGTCCGTTTACGATCGATGCAGGCGTGTTCCAGTTGGAAAACGACCTCGCGAACTGGACGCTTGATTACCAGCACGCAGTTCGCACGCGTACTTGGGTCGCGGGCAACAGCAACTTCAAGCTCGGACTCACCAACTGGATGGACGTACAGGTGTTTCCGGAATTCTACGTCAACACTCGCACGAGCGGTCCGGCATTCGCACGACCGGTCGAGCACAGTGGATTTGGCGACACCACGGTGCGGTTGAAGATCAATCTGGCAGGAAACGACAGCGGTAAGTTGATCGTCGGCTTCGTCTCCTCGCTTAAAATCCCTACAAACAGCGACCATCTCGCGAACCATGTCTGGGAACCTGGATTCGGTTTGCCGATGAACTATACGTTGCCCGGCGGCTTCACCCTCTTCGCGCAAACTCGGATCGACGTACTCGATCAGCACCACAGTAGCGCCATGCGCGTGCAATGGCAGAATCCAGTGGGAATTTTGCGAAAGCTTGTCGGCCAGCTAAGCGGCTACGTCGAGTTCTACGACGCTGTGAGTACCGGGAAAGACCAGCCCTGGGTCGGTAGTATCGATACCGGTGTGATTTATCAGGTGACGGCCGATTTCGCCATCGATGCGAATTCATTTTTCGGTGTGAGCAGGGCCGCGCCTGAGTACAACGTGTTCATCGGCTTCGCACGCCGGTTTTGAGCGAGTACGTGCCTGGATGCGATACACGGGCGTTAGACATCGTCCATAGCTCGCGACCGGGAAACATCAGGCCGGCGCCGGCTCGAGTTCCGCGATCGGCGGATGCTCGCGTTTAACTGCGGGCTCATTGAGGAACATCGAGCAGACAACGGGGAGGACGATCAGGGTGAGAATTGTCGAGGAAATCAGGCCGCCGACAATGACAACCGCGAACGGCCGCGCCGTTTCTGCGCCCACCGCGTGCGACAACGCAGCCGGCAATAACCCGAATGCCGCCATCGAACTCGTCATCAATACCGCGCGCAGGCGCGACAGGGCGCCTTCAACAACCGCAGCGAAAAGATGCTGCTCTTCATCGAGCAATTCGCGAATGCGTTCGAGCAGGATCACGCCGTTCTGTACTGAGGCGCCGAATAAGGCGACAAACCCGACCAGCGCCGAAACCGAAATGGGCAGACGCGCAATCCAGAGCGCTACGATTCCACCAATCGCTGCCAGCGGAACATTGATAAGAATGATCAATGCCAGGCGTGCTGAGTGAAAGGCGGTGAAGAGAATGAAAAAGATCGCCAGGAGCGTGATCGGTACGACCACGGAAAGCCGCGCCATGGCGCGCTGCTCGTTTTCGAAGCTGCCGGTCCATTGCTCGCGATATCCAGTCGGCAGCTTCACTTTCGCCGCGACCTGCCGCTGCGCGTCAGCCACGACACTGCCGAGATCGCGGCCGCGCACACTGAACTTCACCGCGATCCGCCGCTCGTTATCTTCACGGTAAATCCTGCCAAATCCCCCACGCGTGTTTACGTCGGCGAGTGTGCCGAGCGTGACCAGTTCGCCATTGCTGCCGAACAGCGGAATCGCGCGCATCGCTTCGAGATCAGCAACCGCGTCAGGCCGCAGCTTCACCGCGAGATCAAACGAGCGTTCGCCCTCGATGATTTGCGTCGCGACTGTTCCACCGAACGCAGTTTGCACCACCGCATCTACGTCGCCCACGCTCAGCCCGTAGCGTGCGACAGCAGGGCGGTCGATCCGGATTTGCACCTGCGGTTGTCCTGCCAGATGCTCGGCGCTTACGTCCACCGCGCCGGGAATTTTCTCGATGATGGGCGCGATTTCGTCGGCGAGCTTTTGTAGTACGTCCGGATCGGTGCCGAAAATCTTCAGGCCGCATTCACCCTTAATGCCGCTCACCGCCTCGTTCACGTTGTCTTCGATCACCTGGCTGAAATCGACGTCGATGCCCGGCGTTTTGGTCAATTGCGCGTTGATCTTGGCGCAAAGATCGGACCGGTTATGCGTGCTCTTCCATTGGTCCTGCGGAATGAGGTCCGCATATATCTCCACGGTGTTGAATCCGTTCACGTCCGTGCCGTCGTCGGGACGCCCGAGCTGGCTCACCACCGTTTTCACTTCAGGAAAACTGGCGATCGTTTCTCGGGCGCGGCGCGTGATTCGGTCCGCATCGGCCGGCGAGATCGATTCCGGCATGGTGATGCGGATCCAGAGGGCACCTTCTTCCAGTTTCGGCAGGAACTCCGAGCCGAGATGTTTCGCCAGCAGGATCGAGAGCAGCAGCGCGACGGCGGAAATGCCGATGGTGAGCCCGCGTTTGCGCAAGGCGAGGTTCAGCAGCGGAATGTAATGCCGCCGTACATAAGCGACGACGCCGAATCCCATTCGCCCTCCTTTTTCTTCATCTCGCTCGCGCAGAAAATAGCTGGCGAAGCACGGCACGACGATGAGCGCGAGCAATGTGCCGGCGATGATGGCAAACGTCAGGGTCAACGCCATTGGCCGGAAAATTCGCCCTTCCACACGTTGCATCGTGTAAAGCGGCAGAAATGCTGTGAGCAGAATGATCTTCGAAAACACGATCGGCTTACCCATTGCCGCCGTGCCTTCGATGATCGCCTGGCGAACGCCGAGCCCGCGTCTGCCTTGCTCGACTCGATGGATCACATCCTCAATGATGACGACGGCAGCATCGACAATGATGCCGAAGTCGATCGCTCCCATGGAAATGAGATTGGCCGGAATATGCTCGAGTTGCAGTAAGGTGAACGCGCCCAGTAACGCCAGCGGAATTACTGAGGCCACGATCACGGCCGAGCGCCAGTTGCGTACGCCGAGAAAAACGATCAGCAGCATTAACACCAGTGAGATGCCTTCGAGCATGTTGTGCCGCACAGTGTGCAGCGTGCGTTCGATCAAGTCGGTGCGGTCGTAATGAGGCACAAGCTTCACGCCGGGCGGAAGGTAATTCCTGTTAATAGTACTGACCTTTTCCTCAACCAACTTCAACACGTCCAGCGCGTTCTCACCGCGCCGCAGCAGGACAATCCCTTGCACGATGTCGTCCTGGTCAGTCTTGGTCACCGGAACACCGCGGACCGGCTTGTTGAGGCCCACACGGCCAAGCCGTAGCTGATGACCTATCTGCACCTCGCCGATGTCACCAACTCGGATTGGCGTGCCGTTACGAACCACCAGTACGGTTTGCCTGATGTCATCAAGGTTGCCGATCAATCCAATGCCCCGGACAATGAACATCTGTGAGCCGCGCTCGACATATGCGCCGCCAGCGTTCTGATTACTTGAGCTCAGCGCGTCAGTTACTTGTTTGAGGGTAATGTTGTAACTCTTGAGCTTTGCCGGGTCGACCAGTACCTGGTACTGCTTGGTCGGCCCGCCGAATCCCACCACATCAACCACACCGGGAACAGTGCGGAACTGGCGCTCGACCACCCAGTCTTCCAGCGCCCGCAACTCTGTGAGCGGAAACTGCGGTGGCGCCTGGAGTGAGTACCGGAAAATTTCTCCTACCGGCGTTGCATCCGGTGAAAGGGAAGCTTGCGCGTTCGCGGGTAAAGTTACTTGTGCAAGCTGCTGGCCCACCAGGCTGCGCGCCCGGTAGTTATCGGCATCATCATCAAAGACGACAGTGATCTGCGAAAGCCCGAAGAGCGAGATGGAACGAAGAGCCGCGCGTTGCGGCAAACTGTTAAGCTGGTTCTCGATCGGGATGGTGACAAACTTCTCCACTTCCTCAGCGGCGTGACCTGGCCACAACGTGATTACCTGTACTTCCACGTTGGTTACGTCAGGATATGCCTCGATCGGGAGCCGCTTGAATGCGAGGACACCGGCAACAGTGTAAACGACGAGCAGTCCGCTTACGATCGCGCGGTTGTTAAGCAGCGCGGCAACTGCTCGTTTCATAGCGAGCTACGTGTCGCCACCGCGTCGTCAGCCGGTTCCGTCTCCGGTAGCATCTCATTCAGCAACAGCGCACCTTCACTCACGACGCGCTCGCCCGGTTTCACTCCGCGCACCACAACTACCGATGCCGAGGCGTCCCGTAACATCCGTACTTCGCGTTTTTCAAACTTGTCCGTCTCCGGCTCGACGAATACGAAGTACTTGCCGGCAAGGAAAATCACTGCGCTGGAAGGAAGCGATACCTCGTTGGCTGAAGGAGCGAGCTCCTTTACGTCCACCGAAACATACATGCCTGCTTTCAGCAGACCTTGTGAGTTATCGACCGTCGCCCGGGCATGAGCTACGCGCGTCTGCGGATCAAGCGCGGCGCTAACGACGGTGATATTGCCATCGAAAACGGAGTCTGGGTAAGCAGACGTTTTTAGTTCTAACGGCTGGTTCGCGTGGACCTCGGCCAGCTCATTCTCCGGCACATCCAGCTGCAACCAAAGCTTCGTAGGATCAGTGATCGTAAATAATGGCAGGACGAGCTGCGGGGCGTTGGCCAGCATAATGTCGGCCCGGACTTCCTGGCCTACATTCACGTTTTTATCCACGACCACGCCGGCGATAGGCGCAGTGATGCGATAAAGGTCGGTGAACTTATCACCATTGCCGCCGAGTAGCTGAAGGTGTAACTGCGCGCGTTGCTTTTCCGCAACCGCGCGATTGTAGTCCGCCTGCGCGCCCTCCACGTCCTTCGCCGCGGCTGCGCCGTGTTGCGCCAGGGTTTTCTCGCGCGTTAACGCTTTCTCAAACTGAGCGAGATCGCTCACGGCCTTCTCGTAGTCTGCGTCGGCTTGCGCGAAATCCGGTGACCGCATCTCTGCAAGGTCATCGCCTTTGTTCACCTGCTGGCCTACTTCAGCGATGACTTTCTCGATTCGTCCAGCCACCGGAGAAAACACCCGGTTGGTGCAATCTTCATCCCAAACCAGCTGGCCGGTAAGCTGCGCGTCCCCATGCTGGAATGGTTTTGCCGCGACGATTTGGAGCGTGTGTAGCTGGGGAGCGTTCGGGGAAAATTCTACTGCATTCGCCGTTACCCGGGCAGGTTCCGCGGCGCTACTTTTCTCGTGTTTACCACAACCGCTCAAGGCCAGCCCGACGAGCAGTGTGAGTACAAACGCACCCGCAAGCTTGACGAGATGTGAAGTGAACGCGCGCCTCATTCGATGTCCCAAATGCCGGCTGATTGCTCCAGCGCCACAAATGCTTTTGCCCGTTCGCCCAATGCGTCGATGGCAGCGAGGCGCACATCGGTCTCGGCTTTTTGCGCATTGAGTACATCCAGCAGAGTTGCGCCGCCCTGTTTGTAAGCGGCCAGCTTTGCGTCGAGCACCTTGGCCGCAAGTTCGAGAATTTGTCCCTGGTACTGCGCCGCGCGCTGGCGGGCGAGATGGTAATGCTCATAGCTCTGCCGCACATCTACTTCAGCCTTCAGCTCGAGAGATCGTAGCGTTCGTTCGCTTTGCCGCGCGGTATAGGAAGCGGCCAGGTATTCACCCCGGAAGGTATTAAATAGCGGAACTGGAAGTGCGACACCAAATGTTACCGAATCAAACCGCGGCGAAGGGTTGATCGGGTTAGTACCGGCTTCGGTTTGCTGAAGCGCGGCACTGAAGGTCAAATCGGGGACTCGGTTCGCCGCGGCGAGACGCGCGGAGGCAAGGGCAGCGTCATGGGTATTTCGCGCAGCGACGATGTCCGGCCGTGAAGCTTCTGCGTGGCCAATCAAGGACGAGAGATCAAACTCGCGGTCGGCAAAGTCCAGACTTGTTGCGCAACGCGGCACCGGCGCATCGGGCTGTCCAAGTAGCTGAACTAACGCAAGCGAGTTTGTGCTGGCTGCTACCTCCGCCGTGAATACATCGGCCTTGGCTTGAAGTGAATCGACCAGCGCCTGGTTGTAGTCTACCTCAGCGATGTCGCCGGTCCGCATGCGCAACCGATTTAATTCCGCAAGCCGGCTGAGCGATCCAAACGCACGCTGCTTCTGCGCCACAACCATCCGCGCACTAACGGCATCAATATAGGCGTTCGCCGCCGTACCGCGAAGGGTGCGAATGAAATCATCGAGTGTAGCGGAAGTCGCGAGCAGGTTTCTCGTCGCGGCGGCTACGCGAAAGTGACGTTTGCCACCGAGCTCCACCAGCTCGGAAAGGCCGGCGTTTTCACTTGCCGGTTGTTCCTCGTGCGAAATGTCGCGCGCGCCCCCGAAGTTTAGCGTCGGGTTCGGCAGCACGCGTGCGGCGATTAGCTGAGCTTGCGCGATTGAGACAGCATAACGTTGCGCGGCTAGGTCAAGGTTCGAGGAAGTTACCGCGGCGACAAATTGGCGGAGCGTAAGTACAGGCAGGGACAGGGGCCGCAGCTCATCACCGGCCCGCGCTTCTAGGCACAAGCTAGCCGTGGTGAAGCCAGTTAGTATGAAAATGAGCGGCAGCGATTTGCAATACACGACAATTCATTACCCGACTCAGTACAAGTGACGCGCCGCACTCTAGCTCGGGCAGGAGCGGTCGCGCTAGTGGACGAGCCTTACAATTTTGCCCCGGTTAATAGATGTATTGCGCGTCAGCTAATGCCCTGCACGTTCGCTGCTACAAAGCGCTTCCTTCAAACTGCACAGCTTCGCGGACTAGCTCGCCAAACGTATTCACCCCAAGCTTCTCTTTAACTCGGGCACAATAAGCTTGTACTGTCTTCGGGCTTAGATGAAGTGTTTCAGCGATCTCGCTTGTGCCGCGACCCTGGCCTAAAAGCCGGAAAACTTCCAGCTCGCGATCGCTTAGTAGCTCGACCGGCGAAACGGCTGCTTGCTTCTGTCGTTGCAAGTACTTAGTGGCAAGCTTTGTCGCAACAGCTTCGCTGACGTAGATCTCGTCGCTTAGCACCCGTCGAATACAAGTGACGATACTCTTGCTCGTCTCGCTTTTCATCACATAACCACGCGCCCCGGCGCGGAGCGCGCGCTCTGCGTAAAGCGCCTCCTCATGCATCGACAAGACCACGGTGGCGAGCGATGGATGACGAACAGCCAGATCCTTGATCAACTCCAGCCCAGATCTGTTGCCGAGCGACAAGTCGATCACGGCGATATCTGGTTTAGTCGCCGCAATCGCTTCCAAGGCTGCGGCCGGGTTATCCGCTTCGCCGGCGACAGCAAGGCCGGTCTGTTGATTTATCAGGTTCGTCAGCCATTCTCGCACGAGCGGATGGTCGTCTACGATAAAGACCCGTGTACTATTGCACGTTTCGCTCGGCTTAATCATCTCGCGAAGGACACTGTGTTAGGATGCAAGGAGGCAACAAACCAATGTGCCGCCGTTGCCCCCGTGCCGCACCTCCAGTGTTGCGCCGATCAAAGCAGCGCGATGCTTCATAATCTGCAACCCTAAGCCGCTCGCCTGAGCGGAATCGGCCGCGCAACCAATGCCGTCGTCACCCACAGTAAGTTCAACGCCGCCCGGCCGGTGCCGAAAGCGAATCTCGATGGTGGTTCCACGGCTGTGCCTGGCTGCGTTAAGGGTTGCCTCCTGCGCGATTCGGTACAACTGCATCGGTTTCACAGAGTCTGCCGGAACAGCCGATTCGTCACAACTACAATGACACGCGATGTTAAAGCGCGAGGCGGTTTGTTCGGCCAGCTCGCGCAGCGCACCGCACAGACCTTCGCCGGCCATTTCCAGTGAGATCAACCCACGAGCCAGGTTCCGGCTAAGATCAATCCCCGTTTCTACCAGCTCCGTTACCTTTGCCGCTGCCGTTGCCTGCGGCAGACTGGCGGACTGAAGTTCGCCGGTAAGTACCTGTGCAGCTAACGAGGTCGCAGTAAGATGCTGGCAAAGGCTGTCATGCAGTTCGCGACCAAGTAGCTG
Source organism: Verrucomicrobiota bacterium (assembly GCA_019244415.1). Taxonomy (GTDB): domain Bacteria; phylum Verrucomicrobiota; class Verrucomicrobiia; order Chthoniobacterales; family UBA10450; genus AV69. The sequence continues at coordinate 53,204 of JAFASN010000080.1, forward strand.
TCGCTCGCGTTCTGTCACTTCCGCGATCTCTTGTTCGAGTTTACGGCGGATGGCAATCTCGTTTTCCAGCGCGGCTGTTCGCTGGCGCACCCGCTCGTTCAGGTCCTGTACTACCGACCGCAGCCTCAGCACCAGCCACACCACCAGGAGCAACGAGGTGAGCGCGACGGCCGAATTCCAAAAAGGAACAACGGGGCTGGTATATCTGGCGCCCGCGGCGATGTCGCCAAGAATCCAGACGATCACGCTGGCCACGCAAAGAGTGGTGGCGAAGATTGGGCCGACGAACCAGGCTGCCAGCCCCGCGGGCAACAGATAAAATACGAGCATCGATCGCTCGTAACCGACCACGTAATCAGCAAAGCCGACGATTCCAACAAGCAGCAGACAGAGCAGTACGACAGGTACTTTGTGAAAGCGCGCGACGCGCGTCATCGCGTCCTCGGTAAAGTACCGCGACCGCATACGGGGCGTAGTCTAAAGCTGAAAGTGAAAGCGCGCTGAAAAGATATGCACCGGGCCGCGATCCTGATTATAGCCCGGGTTGGCTACGAACTGGTAGTCGAACATCAGGTGAACCGACTTCACGACTTCGGCATCATAGTACGCCTCAAGCACGTTTTCGAGGCCATAGTGCGGTAGTTTCCCATCCCCGATCAGTATGCTGAGTCCGCCGGCGGCAAGGTACTCGCGATGTGACTGACTCAACCCGCTCAATACTTCGCCGATACCGATAGTGTCATTAAGCCTTTTCCACGACGATCCTTTTATCTGCACGCCGGCGGCGATGTTGCGATCGATGTCGGTGAACTGCCATACCTCGCTCTTGCCATCACGCCAGCTCGCACGTAGAAATACACCGACCTCTTTTGTTAATTCCTGATCCGCGCTCAGAGACACTCCGCCTTGAAAGCGGTACCGCCGGGTTAGTGTAATGTCTTCCATCAAGTCCGGCTGAGCAAGTGTTTCACTATAGCTGCCCATATGCGCATGCTCGACCCACCCCAGGAGGCGAATATTTCCGGGATGGTCATTGACCGAAACCCGCAGCTGGAATTCCACGACCTGCTGCCAGGCTTTGGCAAAGTGCTGGTCCTTGGCAAAGCCGTTGGACTCGCGAGGCACATCAAACACGCCGTAACGAAGCGCCCAGCTCCTCTGGTTTAGTTCAAAGGTTGCACCTTCGATATAGCCGAGCGAATCGGCCGCATAATCGAAGGCGCCACTATCGACCAACACCCAGTTGATAAATTGGTGCCGCTGGTCGTGAGCATAAATATTACCGTCAAACTGATCGGTAACCGCCATCCGCCCGATCGTAAATGTTAGTCGCGAGACGTCCTGCTTCTCACCAAGCTGAAGTTGATCCGGCGCCAAGTCTTCCTGTTCTCCACCTAATCCGATCGTTTCGCGAATAATAATGTGCGGGAAGAATACATCGCCGATTTTCTGACCCACCTTGTAAGCTTCGGCACTTGGGAAGGCAGCGATACCATGCGTCGTGCCGAGGCCAAATCCCTGGTAGTACTCCCCGTTTACGTACAATTCTCCAGATGGCCAAAGACGTGCCCCAAAGTACAGATCAAAGGACGATGTCTGCCTGAAGTTATCTTCGGGTGGCAAACTGTAGGCTCCCTGATAGGGCGAGTCGAACCCGGGCTGACCTTGCGCGATTTCGGTGCCTTGAACGTGAACTGCCCAGTCCTGTTGCCTTAGCTCTGATTCAACTGCTGTCTGGGCGTGCGTGTGTTCCAGCGTCGCAAACAGAGCGCTCGCGACAAGGGAGGAGCGTACAGATCGGCGGATCGCTTGCAGGCTAGCAAGGAAGTTCAACACGATGTTCTTCCGCCGCTGCATACATAATTGCTGATCTAGTTGCCTTTAGTACGGCAGACCAACTTGCCGTGTAGTTGGCAAATACAGGGTCAACATCGCGATCCATCCGTGTACTTAGATCCAGGATTTTCTAAGCAGCCAAACTTTCACGAGCTGAGTTAATGCGACATAACAAAGCAAGGTCGCCGCCAGAAAAGGCCAGAATTGCCACGGCAGCGGGACGAACCCTAGAAGCTGGCCAAGTGGGGTGAACGGCAATACCGCGCCAATTCCCATGATCAGTATCGTCGTCATGGTAAGCTGCCAGCTCGCGCGAGACTGGATGAACGGAATAGCGTTAGTACGAATCACATGCACGATGAGTGTTTGTGTCATGAGTGATTCTACAAACCAGCCGGTATGGAATAGGGCTGCGGCGTAAGTAGAATCAGGTTGCGGGCCTTGAGGAAAGCGCCAGGAGAGAAATGGCGGAGCAGGCAAGCCGAGGTCGCTACATTTAAAGTAGAACCACATCAGGCAATAAGTGGTGTAATCAAAGATGGAGCTGATGGGTCCAATGAACAGGATGAAACTCGCGATCTCGCCCATGTTCCATGGCCTCGGCCGCGTGACCTGGCGTGCCCCCACGTTATCAGTAGGAATCGGTACCTGTGAAAAGTCATAGAGCAGGTTGTTCGTGAGTACCTGGATGGGTGCCATTGGTACAAAAGGGAACCAGGCGCTCGCACCGATGACGCTGAACATGTTCCCGAAGTTCGAGCTCGCCCCCATGCGAATGTACTTTAGGATATTGATGAAGACTTTCCGGCCTTCGAGTACACCTTCTTCAAGTACCATCAGGCTTTTTTCCAGCAGGATCATGTCGGCCGATTCCTTGGCGATATCGACCGCATTATCGACAGAAATACCTACATCCGCCGCACGAAGAGCCGGGGCATCGTTGATGCCGTCTCCCATAAAACCAACAACGTTGCCGTTTCTTTGTAGCGCCTTAACGACTCGCTGCTTATGCGAAGGGGAGAGACGGGCAAACACATCGGTTGTACTTACCGCGCCTGCGAGGTCGCTCTCACCCATCCCCTCGATATCTCGACCGACTAGGATTTTTTCCGCGTTGATTCCTACTTCGGTACAAACTTTCCGTGCGACAAGGTCGTTATCACCGGTTAGTACCTTCACCGTCACTCCATGCTGCCGAAGTGCGGTGATGGCCTGTGCGGCGGTATCTTTCGGCGGATCAAGGAAGGCAACATACCCGGTGAGTACGAGTTCGGACTCATCGGCCTTTGAATAAGACGCGCGCGGATCAACGTCCTTTGTCGCAATAGCTAGTACCCGGAGTCCATCCTCATTTAAGCCATTCACCTGCTCGGCGAGGTCGCCGACAAAGATCGGCTCCATCGGAAAAATCTCGCCGTTACATTCAAAGTGTGAGCACTTACTGAAAACGGCCTCGGGAGCGCCTTTCGTAAGTAACTGCCGGCCACCGTCGGGTTTCGCCACAACCACGGACATCATACGCCGCGAGAAGTCGAACGGAATCTCATCGATCTTGGTGTACTTCTCGATGTTAAGTTCGCCGTGCAGCTCAGCATGCTTGAGTACGGCGCGGTCGAGCACATTCTTCAGACCGGTTTGGAAGTAACTGATGAGATAAGCGTCGCGCAGGACTTCCTCATTCTCGTTTTTAAAAACGTCGCAGTAGAGCTCGAGAATAACGCGATCAATCGTTAGTGTGCCCGTCTTGTCCGTGCACAGCACGTCCATGGCGCCGAAGTTCTGGATCGAATTCAGCCGCTTGACGATGACCTTCTTGCGCGACATCGCCATCGCGCCCTTGGACAAGCAGACGGAAACGATCATGGGCAGCATTTCCGGAGTAAGACCGACCGCTACCGCCAGCGCGAAGAAGAACGCTTCTTTCCAGTCATGCTTTGTCAGGCCATTAATCAGGAACACGAGTGGCACCATCACCGCCATGAACCGCAGCATGAGCCAGGTGAATTTCTTTACTCCTTTATCGAACGCCGTTTCGACCTGCTGTGTGACAAGGCTACGGGCTATTTTGCCGAAGTAGGTTTGCGAGCCAGTCGCGATAATGACTGCCGTGGCCGAGCCCGTCTCGACGCTGGTGCCGAGAAAACAAACGTTGTGATGCTCGATCGACGAAATGTTCTCGCGAGTGTCGGGCGTGTCGGCTTTTTCCACCGGTAGCGATTCGCCGGTCAACGTGGCCTGGATGACGAACAAATCCTTGGCCGAGAGCAGCCTCACATCACCCGGGATCATGTCGCCGGAGGAGAGCTTCACGATGTCACCCGGGACGAGTTCGCGAAGAGCGATTTCCTTTTGCCGGCCTTCGCGCACGACCGTGGCTGTTACGCTGATCATCGCCTTGAGCTTTGCCGCTGCGTTGTCAGCGCGCGTTTCCTGCACGAAGCGAAGCATGACGCCGAGGAACACCATCAGCATCATGACCGTTCCGCCGGCGTAATCGTCTGTGGCGTATGATAGAATCGCGAGAACAGTTAACAGGATCACGAGCGGGTTGCGGATCGCGGTCCACAGCCGCCGCACCCAGGTATGTTTTGTGTCCTGGGCTACTTCGTTAGGACCGAACTTCTCCAGCCGCTCGGCCGCTTCAGCCTCGGTTAGGCCATTGAGCGAAGTATTGAGGCGTCGCAGCGTACCGTCGATTTCGCGGGTGGCGGCGTCTCGAATCAGGTCAGCCGCCGGGGCAGCTTGAGCTTCTTTTACGGCGTGCATGGGATGACGCTCAGTTGCCGAACTGGCGGGGTTCGTCTATACCCTCGGCCGCTACTTTGAGTCAACCCGGGAAGGAGCCGGCGTCACCGGTCACATCGCACCGCGAGTGAGTACGGAGGTTTAATACGGAGGTGCGGGTCAGAGTCGGGGGGTGTGACAATCAGCCACTTTCTACCGCACGGACGTGGGACAAATCGCCCCATCCGGTACTCGAAAGAGTTTACACCTATCCTCATAAGTAGCGACTGATAAACATTTTATGTACTTAGAACTGATCAAGCACGTCCTTTGCTAAACGATGCTTTGAGGGCCACGGATTTCGGCCCCGGAAAGGATTTCAATTTATGGCAAAAGTCTTAGGTATTGACTTGGGCACCACTAATTCATGCATGTCCGTGATGGAAGGTGGCGACCCGGTGGTTTTGGAAAACAGCGAGGGCGCGCGCACCACGCCGTCGGTCGTGGCTTTTACGAAAAACGGCGAGCGGCTGGTCGGACAGGCGGCGAAACGCCAGGCGATCACGAACCCGGCGAACACGGTTTTCTCGATCAAGCGGTTCATGGGCCGCAAGTACGACGAGGTTCGCGATGAGGAGCATCGTGTCCCTTACAAGATCGTAAAGGCGGCAAATGGCGACGCTCATGTACAGGTAGAAGTAAATGGCGAACGCAAAACGTTCAGTCCGCCGGAAATTTCGGCAATGATCCTGGCGAAGCTGAAGAGTGATGCTGAGGCGAAGCTGGGCGAAAAGATCACCCAGGCGGTGATTACCGTCCCGGCGTACTTCAACGACTCACAGCGTAACGCGACCAAGGACGCTGGTAAGATCGCGGGCCTCGAGGTTCTGCGAATTATCAACGAACCGACGGCAGCTAGCCTGGCCTACGGGTTAGACAAGAAGAAGGACGAGAAGATCGCGGTTTACGACCTGGGCGGCGGCACGTTTGATATCTCGGTACTCGAGATAGGCGATGGCGTGTTCGAAGTGAAAGCTACTAATGGAGACACCCATCTTGGCGGTGATGACTGGGATAACCGCATCATGGAATGGATCATTAACGAGTTTAAGAAGGATACCGGCATTGATCTTTCCAAGCAGCCGGACGCGGTCCAACGAATCAAGGAAGAAGCAGAGAAAGCGAAGATCGCGCTCTCTTCTACTCAGGAGTACGAGATCAACCTGCCGTTCATCACGGCGGATGCGAGCGGGCCGAAGCATATCCAGAAGAAGCTTACCCGCTCAAAGATGGAGCAGCTCTGCGATGACCTTTTCCAGCGCACCGTTGGCCCGGTAAAAGCGTGCTTGTCTGACGCGAAGCTCAGCGAGAAAGAGATCGACGAGCTGGTGCTGGTGGGAGGGATGACTCGCATGCCGAAAGTCGTAGAGACCGCTCGTAATTTGATTGGTAAAGAACCTCACAAAGGAGTTAATCCGGACGAGGTTGTCGCGATCGGCGCGGCCATTCAGGGCGGCGTCCTCAAAGGGGACGTGAAAGACGTGCTTCTGCTTGATGTAACTCCGCTTACCCTTGCCATTGAGACGGCAGGAGGCGTGGCGACACCGATGATTCCGCGTAACACGACGATTCCGACCCGCAAGTCGCAGATTTTCTCGACTTACAGCGACAATCAGCCAGGCGTCGAAATTAAGGTATTACAAGGCGAGCGGCCACTTAGTCGCGATAACAAGAATCTCGGGACCTTCCACCTCGACGGCATTCCGCCGGCGCCACGTGGCGTTCCGCAGATCGAAGTCACATTCGACATTGACGCGAACGGTATTCTGCATGTTTCGGCCAAGGACCTGGGTACAGGCAAGGAGCAGAAAATCTCGATTACGGGTAGCTCTGGGTTGAGTAAGGACGAAGTGGATCGGATGCAGCGCGAAGCGGAAGCTCACGCTGAAGAAGATAAGAAGGCGAAAGAAGCGATTGAAATAAAGAACAACGCTGACAGTTTGGCTTATCAGTGCGAGAAGCAGTTGAAGGAACTCGGCGACAAGATCTCTGGTGACAAGAAAAAACAGGTTGAAGACGCCATCAGCGCGGTGCGCGATGCCATTAATCGCAACGACACCGACGCCATGAAACGCACCTATGACGACCTTCAGAACAAGTTCCAGGAGGTGAGCGCGGAGCTTTACAAGCAAGCGTCAGCCGGAGCTGGCGCGGGCGGTGGGCCGGGCCCGCAACCTGGCCCTGAACCTGGGGCGCGACCCCATCCTGAACAAGGCAGCGGCACGCGAAGCGGAAATGGCGACGTAGTCGATGCTGAGTTCGAGGTCGTCGACGAAAACAAGAATAAGTAACTACTAATTTGCCGGGAGTAGCTCGTTAACTCCTTTGAGTCGCTCCCGGCAGCAACCATCAACTAAGAAGGAGCAAGTTAAAACTATGGCAGCAGTCAATGTAAAACCACTTGGAGATCGGGTGCTGGTGCAGCCGATTGAAGAGCAGGAAATGAAGAAGGGCGGCATCATTATCCCGGATTCCGCCAAGGAAAAACCGCAGGAGGGGAAAGTCGTCGCTCTCGGCACCGGTAAGGTGGATGACAACGGCAAGAAACTCGACTTTACCGTCAAAGAGGGAAACAAGGTGCTGATCAGCAAATACGGCGGCACTGAAATCAAAATCGACGGCGAAACCTACCTTATCATGCGCGAGGATGACATCCTTGGCATCATTGGGTAGTCCGTTTAATCCTCAACTAACGATTAACAAAATAAGATATGGCAGCTAAACAATTGCAATTTGATGAAAATGCGCGGCATGCACTGCTGCGCGGTGTTGAGAAACTGGCGAAAGCCGTGAAGGCGACACTGGGGCCGAGTGGTCGCAATGTGATTCTCGACAAGAAATTCGGCAGCCCGACGATCACCAAGGATGGCGTCACTGTGGCCAAGGAAATCGAGCTCGAGGATCCTTATGAGAATATGGGCGCACAGCTCGTGCGCGAGGTGGCGTCCAAGACGTCGGACATCGCGGGCGACGGTACTACCACGGCGACCGTTCTGGCTGAATCGATTTACAAAGAAGGTCTGCGCAACGTCACCGCGGGCGCGAACCCCACTTCGCTTCAGCGCGGCATCATGAAAGGTGTCGATGCGATCGTCGAGGAGTTGAAGAACATCTCGAAGAAGGTAAGCGATCGCACTGAAATCGCCCAGGTCGCCACGGTCTCAGCGAACTGGGACAAGACAATCGGTGAGATTATTGCCGACGCCATGGACAAGGTGGGCAAGGACGGAACGATCACGGTGGAGGAGGCTAAGTCGATCGAGACGACCCTCGATGTCGTCGAAGGTATGCAGTTCGATAAAGGTTATCTATCGCCGTACTTCGTGACGAACGCGGAAGCGATGGAAGCAATACTCGATAATCCTTATATCCTTATCCACGAGAAGAAGATCTCGAGTTTGAAGGACATGCTTCCGCTTCTGGAGAAGGTAGCTAAAGCTGGCCGTCCGCTTCTCATCATTGCTGAGGATGTGGAAGGCGAAGCGCTCGCTACTCTGGTCGTGAATAAGCTGCGCGGCACCTTGCAGGTATGCGCCGTCAAAGCACCGGGCTTCGGCGATCGTCGCAAGGCCATGCTCGAAGATATCGCGGTACTCACGGGCGGCCGCTGCATCACGGAGGACCTCGGTATCAAGCTCGAGAACGTGAAGCTCGAAGAGCTTGGCCGGGCCAAGAGGGTCACCGTTGACAAGGAGAACACCACCATTGTGGAAGGCGAAGGCAAGCAGAACGACATTCAGGGCCGTGTCAGCCAGATTCGCCGCCAGATCGAAGAGACCACCAGCGACTATGATCGCGAGAAGCTGCAGGAACGCCTGGCCAAGCTGGCCGGCGGTGTTGCCGTGATCAACGTGGGCGCTGCGACTGAGACGGAGATGAAGGAGAAGAAAGCTCGCGTGGAAGATGCGCTGCATGCCACTCGCGCGGCCGTCGAGGAAGGTATTGTGCCGGGCGGCGGCGTAGCGTTGCTCCGCGCGCAGAAAGCGCTCGACAACATTAAGGGCCTGGAAGCTGACGAGAAAGTCGGTGTCCAGATTGTGCGCCGAGCTGTGGAAGAGCCGCTGCGGCAGCTCGCTGATAACGGTGGCGCCGAGGGGGCGCTCATCGTGCAGGAAGTCAAGGCGCGCAAAGGTAACGAAGGTTACAACGTTGCGACCGGCGAGTATGTGGACCTGGTAAAGGCAGGCATCGTCGATCCGACGAAAGTAACTCGTAGCGCCCTGCAAAATGCAGCCTCCATCTCGGGTCTGTTGCTCACTACGGAAGCAGTTGTCACGGAGGTTCCTGAGAAGGAAAAAGCTCCGGCAATGCCTCCGGGTGGAATGGGCGGGATGGGTGGAATGGATTACTAATCCCATCTGAACAACGATTCGATTCACGACAGCCGAGCTCGAAAGGGCTCGGCTGTTTTGTTATGGTCAGGCGTGAGCAGTCCGATCCAACAAAGTACGAATGCGGTACTGATGGTCCGTCCGTACCGGTTCCATCCCAATCCAGAGACGGCGGCGGATAACTCGTTTCAGCGTACAAGCGTCGGACGGGCCGACAATGAAGTGGCGGCCGCAGCACGAGTCGAATTCGACAGAGCGGTTGAAGCACTTCAAAGGGTCGGTGTCACGGTGCATGTAATAGATGACAGCCCGTTGCCGGATAAGCCGGACGCGGTATTTCCCAACAACTGGATGTCGACGCATCATGATGGCCGGGTCGCGTTGTACCCGATGTACTCGGAAGCGAGGCGTGGTGAACGGCGACGCGATATTATTGAGAAGCTAAGCGATAGCTATCGTATCACGGAAGTGACCGACTACTCTGAGTACGAGAAACGAGGGCAGTACCTGGAAGGGACAGGAAGCCTTGTTTTGGACCACCGTCATAAGATTGCCTACGCATCCCTTTCCAGGCGGACCCACCCTGAGCCTCTCGCGCGTTTCTGCGGCGATTTCGACTACGAACCGGTTGTATTCACGGCCGGCAGCCGCGGGGGCAAGCCCGTGTATCATACAAACGTAGTCATGTGTATCGGTAGCGGACTGGCACTCGTCGCATTGAAAATGATTCCTGATAAGCGCGAGCGAGAACTGGTCCGTTCGCGATTGCTTGCTAGTGGCAGAACGCTCATCGAGCTGGAGGAAGAGCAGGTGGCCAGCTATGCCGGCAACGCGATTGAGTTACACGACGCACGGAACACAGCGCTGCTGGTCATGTCAGCCAAAGCCGTACCGGTGTTGACACGCGCACAACGGAAAGTCATCGACCGGCGGGCACAAATCGTCCCGCTCGAGCTATCCACGATTGAGCTTGCCGGCGGCAGCGCGCGCTGCATGCTGGCCACCATTCATTTGCCGGCGAAGTAATTGTCCTCCGACAAATTTTGCACTCGCTTTTTGGCGGCGAGCTAGAGATACCTTGGCCACGGATGACTGAGTACGCCGGCGAGTTAATGGCAGAGGTGAAGGCGAAGAATCCGGCCGAGCCGGAGTTTCACCAGGCCGTCCAGGAGGTGGTCGATTCGCTGACGTTAGTACTCGAACGTCACCGCGAGTTCCGCGACCACAAGATTCTGGAGCGGATCATCGAGCCTGAGCGGGTGATCATGTTCCGCGTACCCTGGCGGGATGATGTGGGCGAGTTTCATGTCAACCGCGGATTTCGCATCCAGATGAACAGTGCCATCGGTCCTTACAAAGGCGGCCTGCGCTTTCATCCATCGGTCAACTTAGGAATCCTTAAGTTTCTTGCTTTCGAGCAGGTGTTTAAGAATGCGCTCACAACGTTGCCCATGGGCGGCGGCAAAGGCGGCTCTGACTTTGACCCCAAAGGCAAGAGCGACCTCGAAGTGATGCGGTTTTGCCAGGCGTTCATGTCGGAGCTATTCCGGCACATCGGGCCCGATACCGATGTCCCGGCGGGAGACATCGGGGTGGGAGCGCGCGAGATCGGCTACATGTTTGGGATGTACAAGCGGCTGCGCAACGAGTTTACCGGCGTGATGACAGGCAAAGGTTTGACGTGGGGCGGCTCGGTCATACGGCCGGAGGCGACCGGGTACGGCGCGGTCTACTTCGCCGAGGAAATGCTAAAGACGCGCAAGGAAGAATTGCGAGGTAAGACTGCGCTGGTTTCAGGCAGCGGCAACGTCGCGCAGTACACGGTGGAAAAATTGATCTCGTTAGGAGCGAAGGCAGTCACGTTATCGGACTCGAGCGGGTACATTTATGACGAGGAAGGCATTACCCGCGAGAAGCTCGCGTTTATCATGGAACTGAAGAATGTGGAACGGGGCAGAATTTCGGAGTACGCGGAGAAGTACCAAGGCGCGGTCTTCACGCCCATCGATCTCGGACTTAAGTACAACCCGCTTTGGGATCATCGCGCAGAGTGTGCCTTTCCGAGTGCCACTCAGAACGAGATCAACGGTGCCGATGCGACGAATTTGCTGCGGAACGGCGTCTATGTCGTTTCCGAAGGAGCGAACATGCCGAGTACAAGCGAGGCAGTGAACCAGTTTCTCGAGGCCGGTATTCTTTTCGGCCCGGGCAAAGCAGCTAATGCCGGCGGTGTGGCTACGTCCGGACTGGAGATGGCGCAAAACAGCATGCGCATTTCATGGACGCGCGAGGAAGTAGATAACCGGCTATTTAACATCATGAAAACAATCCACGAAGTCTGTTACCGCACGGCAGAAAAGTACGGCACGCCGGGTAACTACGTGAACGGTGCAAACATTGCCGGCTTTTTGAAAGTGGCTAACGCGATGATGGATCAAGGACTGGTCTAGTGATGAGTGATGAGTGATCAATGATCAATGATGAGTGACAATTATGAGTAATCAGACGAAGTATCCCAAAAGTCCGCACGAAGAAGTAGGCGGGATGAAGTATTTCGCGCGGATGTTGGATGAGATCCGCTTGTATGCAGGTGGCGAGCTACCGGAGGATTACCATGCGAACCTCGGTAAACAACAGGCGGCTGACGGAACTTGCTGCAATTTCCTGAGAGTAAGCTATGACGACTTGCGCGATCGTGTGCTGGAAGGTGGAACTGACCAAGAAATTCTCGATTGGTGCTACACGAACGGGCGCCGGCTGAATCCCGGTGACCTCCTGGTCTGGAATGGCTTTGCCTCCAAGCTCGGCTGGAACGATTTCGCTTCCGCCAATCTGAAGGCGGCGAAGGAGCGATTAGGCATTACCGATCGCGCCGATCTTAACACCATTGCCGACGTGATGGATTTCGAAGAGGGCAGAAGGAAGTAGGGCGGCGGATTCACTGAATGATTGCTGGCGTGCGAATTCGCGCCACAATCACATATGCGTTGGGGCGAACGACTCTTCTGTGCTTTGGTTGTCAGCGTTGTCAGCGTTGTCGCGGCAGTGGCGGCGATGGCGCAACCGCCTGCTCCCGAAGCGAGCACGACCTCGGCCGTTAGCCCGTCAGCGACGCCTGGGCTGTTTTCGGAAGAGACGCTGCGCGATTGCCAGCGCTTGCAGCAGGCGGCGCTGACGAGTGATTACGCCTGGCGGCAGGTCGCGCATCTCTCGAATAACATAGGGCCGCGGCTAACCGGCTCGGCGCAAGCGGCCAAGGCGGTAGAGTACGTGTCTGGTGAATTAAAGGCGCTCGGCTGCGAAGTGCAGCTGGAAAAGACGATGGTGCCGCATTGGGTGAGGGGCGACGAACACGCCGAGCTGACGCAATTCCCCGGCCAAGCCGAAAACACCACGCAGAAGATTGTGCTCACGGCTCTCGGCGGAAGCGTGGCGACGCGGCCCGAAGGAATCACTGCAGAGGTCATTAGCGTCCGCAACTTCGATGAACTCAAGTCGCTGCCCCGCGAAAAGGTAGTCGGCAAGATTGTTCTCTTTGATCATTCCTTCGATAAACAAATGGCGGCGCAGGGTCACGGCGGCCAGGCTTACGGCGAAGCAGTGGTCTATCGCGGCGCCGGGGCGAGCGCTGCGGCGCGGCAGGGTGCGGTAGCATGTCTGGTCAAATCAGTTGGGGGCGCCGATTACCGAATCCCGCACACCGGAGCAATGCATTACGATGCCGGCGTTCCGAAAATCCCCGCCGCAGCGGTGACGGCGGAAGACGCCGAGCTCATCGCAGCCCTCACGCGCGAGGGGCCGATCAAAATGCACCTCGTACTCACGCCCCAAACTTTGCCGGACGTGGAAAGCGCGAATGTCATCGGCGACATCAAAGGCAGCGAGCGTCCAGACGAGATCGTCATTGTTTCCGGCCATCTCGATTCGTGGGACCTCGGCACGGGAGCGATTGATGATGGCGCGGGCGTGGCGGTGGCGATGCAAGCGGCGCAGGTGATTCAGCAACTGCATCTCAAGCCAAAGCGCACCCTGCGCGTCATCGCTTGGATAAACGAGGAAAATGGCAGCCGCGGGTCGAAACAGTACGAGCATGATCATTCCGCGGAGTTCCCCAAACATTTCGCTGTGGACGAAACCGATAGCGGCGCCGGGCATCCGATCGGCATCAACATCAAAGGCAAGCCGGAGCTGGAAAAACTGCTCGCACCGGTCGCGGCGATTCTGGAGCACTCGGGCGCGGGTGGACTTACCCTAGCCGAGCACATCGGGGAAGACATTCGGCCGATGGAAGAGGCGGGCGTGCCGGCATTCAGCCCGATGCAGGACAGCAGGTTCTATTTTAATTATCACCACACGGCGGCCGACACGCTGGATAAAATCGTGCCGCGCGAGCTGCAGGAGAACGCCGCGGTAGTCGCAGTGGCAGCGTATGCGCTGGCGAACGCGGAGCGGTCTTTGCCGCGCTAGTTCGTGCCGGGATCAGTGCCGGAGGAGCGAATCCTTGCGACACGATTTTAGGTGATGCGAGACTCGTCTGCGCCGCCGCCGATACCGCGACGAGGTTGGTGGAAACGCAATTGGAAATGGGTAGTGCCGGGCGGCTGTCTTTCTCTCGTACTTATCGCCGTTGCATTTATCGGCGGAATTTTCTTTGTCGTAATTTCCGCGATGAAGGAGTCCGGTGCTTACGAGATTGCGCTCGCGCGGGCGAAAGAAAATCCCGCCGTTATCCAAGCACTCGGAAAACCGATCCGGGCGGCGTGGTTCCCGTCGGGAAGTGCGCATTCAGTCGGCACGGGGGGCGATGCAAATCTCGCGATCCCGATTCGTGGACCGAAAGCGACGGCGACAGTTTACGTCGCAGCGATTGAGGTGGCGGGGATCTGGCATTTTGATACGCTGGCCGTTCAAGTCGAATCCACGCATCGGCGCATCGATCTCGATACACGCGCGCTCAACGACGCGCTCATGCGCCGCTCGTTTGGGCGTTAGTCGATTTCCTCTGTTCGGACGCAAGGCATTGCGCGACAGAACCAGCGGCTTCGTTAGATTTAGTACGATGACGGAAGAGCAAATCAGGGACGCCCTGCGGGTGGTGAAGTATCCGGGGTTCAGCCGCGACATTGTCTCGTTCGGCCTGGTGAAACAGGTCTCGGTGGGAGAGAACGAGACGACGGTGCAACTTGTACTCACGACAAATGATCCCGCCATTCCGCGCGCGATCAAAGCCGACGCGGAAAATGCACTGCGTGATGCCGGCGCCAGCAACGCGAAGGTGCTGATCGATATTCACGCGCCGGCTGCCGGAGTGGGCGGTTCCGGCGTTGGCCCGGCGAAAATCCCCGGAATCGCACACATCATTGCGGTGGCTAGTGGAAAAGGCGGTGTCGGCAAATCGACGGTCGCGGCGAATCTATCCGTGGCCTTACGCCACGCGGGCATGCGCGTGGGACTTTGCGATTGCGACATCTACGGCCCAAGCATTTCGCTCATGTTCGGCTCGCGCGAGCAACTGATGGCGACGGAGGAAAACCGCATTCTGCCGATCGAGCAGTACGGAGTGCGGCTAATGTCGATGGGTTTTCTGCTGGATGACGCGTCCCCGGCGATTTTGCGCGGACCGATGGTGACGCGCTACACGCAGCAGTTTTTGCGGCAGGTGGAATGGGGCGAGCTGGATTTGCTGCTGCTCGATTTGCCGCCGGGCACGGGCGACATTCAGCTGACGATTGTGCAGACGGTCGCGTTATCGGGAGCGATCATCGTCACCACGCCGCAGGAAGTGGCGCTGATCGATGCGCGCAAGGCGGCGACGATGTTTGCCAAGGTGAATGTGCCCGTACTCGGGCTGATCGAAAACATGAGCTACTTCGTTTCACCCAGTGATGGAAAACGCTACGATATTTTCGGCAGCGGCGGCGGTGAACGTGAAGCGAAACGGCTGCGGGTGCCGCTCCTTGGGCAGGTGCCGATTGACATTGCCACGCGGGAAGCGGGCGACCGCGGGATGCCGATGGCGGCGGAGGCGCCCGACTCAGCCGTAGGCGCGGAGTTCAACCGGATCGCGCGAGAAGTGATGGCCGAGCTCGATCCGTCATCCTGAACGTCGCGCAGTCGAAGGTTCCGGCAAACCATCTCGAGATAACGCGGCGCGATCTCTCGATGCACCGTCACCGATTTTGTAGAGGCGGGTGTCCTCACCCGCAGGCCAAAATCGTCGTCTTCAGATTTGCGGGTGAGGACACCCGCCTCTACACCAGCGGGTGCGTGATCGAGTTCGTTTTCGCCGCGCTCGGGATGACAGTCGCTGCGCTCGCACCTTTACCCCTGCGCGATTTCATCAGGCAGCTCGTTGATGGTGTCGCCCGTGCGCGGGAAATGCGCGGCCAGCAGTTTGCCGGCCTGGCTGATGCCGTGAACAATGGCGCGCTCGAACTCTTCGCGTTGAAAATGCGCGCGCATTTCCTCCACCAGCTTTTGCCAGAAGATGTCGCCGCATTTCTCGTGCACGCCTACGTCGCCGATGACGGCAAACTTGTGCGCGCGCGGCGCCACGTAGATGAGTACGGCATTCCGTTCGCGCGTCTTCTGCATTCCGAGCTGAAGAAACTTTCGTTGCGCCCGCAATAACGCATCATCCTCAAATTCGCCGCGCTGAATGAAGACGCGAATCTGCCCGGACGTTGTACCCTCCGCTTTTTTGATCGCCTGGACAATTCGTTTGTGGTCTAAGCGCTGAAGAAATCGGTGGGTGCGCATTCCTTTACCAGCTCGAGCCGGCGCCGCCGCCACCGAAGCTGCCGCCACCAGCACTGAAACCACCAAAACCTCCTCCGCCGCCCCCGCCAGACCAGCCGCCGCCCCCGCCCCAGTTCCCCATGATGATGGGGCCGCCGAATCCGCTGTAACGATAGCCACCACTGCGCCGCGCCGCGCGCATGGCCAGCAAGATGACAATGACGAAGAACAGAAACACCAGCAGCCCCGCCGTGCCGCCGCCGCCGCTATCGCTGCTCCGCTCG
>JAFASN010000004.1 GCA_019244415.1 Verrucomicrobiota bacterium
CAGCGGCGCGCCAGCAGGCGCAGGCTGACCGATCAATCGTTCGAAAGCCGAATTGCACAGGCGAAGGCAGCGTGCGGAGTCAAGTACCAGGAGCGGATCCGCGATTGCGCCAAAGACCGCGCGAATTTCCGCCGTATCTTTTGTTAGTCGCGCATCGAGTTGCTGTTGTCTCTTCAGCAAATCTTCAAGCGCAACGCCGATGCGCCAGGCGCGGTAATTATTACTAACGAGAAACGTTCTTGGCTGAACGCCACGACTGATTTGCGCCACGAGCGCTTCGAGTTCCCGCCACGGTAGAACCCATTGCCAGACGAGATAAATGACGAGAGCTATCGCGATCAGCCCGGCGATTGCCAGCAACCAAACCATTATGTCTCGCGCAGGCGATACCCGAACCCGCGTACCGTTTCGATTACGTCCCCCGCTTGACCAAGCTTTTCACGAAGCCGCCGCACATGCGTGTCCACCGTGCGAGTGTCAATCGCAGTGTCATAACCCCAGACATCCGTTAGCAACCGGTCCCGCTCCTGGACGCGTCCACGCCGCTGCACAAGAGTACGAAGCAGTTTGAACTCGATGCTGGTGAGGTGAAGCACCTTGCTATCGACGGTGACCCGATGGCGCGTGCCGTCAATAGTGATCGGGCCGGCGACAAACGATTGTGCATCATCCGGTTCTTCGCTCCGACGCAGAATCGCTTTGACTCGCAACAATACTTCACGCGGTGAAAATGGCTTCGTCACGTAGTCGTCGGCGCCGAATTCAAGTCCGACGATCCGGTCAACCTCCTCCGCTTTCGCCGTGAGCATCAAGATGGGAATATGGCGTGTTAGCGAATCAGATTTGAGGATTTTGCACACTTCCAAGCCCTGCATTTTCGGCAGCATCAGATCGAGCACGACCAATGCAGGCATCTCTTCCCGCGTTCGGCGCAGACCAGTTGCGCCATCAGACGCAACGAGCAAGTGAAAGCCGCCGGCGCGCGTGAAAGTGCGGGCGAGCATTTCCACGACATCAGGCTCGTCCTCGACAATGAGGAGTTTTGCGGCAGCCGCTGTCACAGCCACAATATCGAGCTTAGGCGATCATTATTGGCAAGCCCTCTCGGATCGTGTCGTATCGCAAGAGCTGGGCAGATCAGCTAGGTACAGGCATACAAAACTGTCCCGAAGGCGTTCGGGAGTTATTGAAATCTCAGCGCGCGCACATCGAACTGGACTGTGAACTGCCATTCCACGATAAACAATGGCTTCTATGAACTTCAGTATCAGTACCATTCTGGCCGCGCTCGCCATCCTCTTCGTCCTGATAACCTATGTGACAACAGCGCCGCTCCTGCCGGTCGCTGTTATCCTCGTCGCCTTGGCAATCATCTTGGCCGGACGGGGACGCGACGTTCGCCTGTAAAGCGGCTAGCCCGACCGCATCAGATCGCGGGCGATCCGCGCGCAACCCGTTTTGCCCCGCGCCGAGGCGGCCAGCGGTCTCGAAATCTGCAAGAGTTCCGCCCCGTGGGAACACGGGGACCATGCACGCGTTACCTTCGCTTGGCAAGAATGACGGGTTTGGCAGTGAAGGCGATTGGCCCAGATGCAGAGAAAGCAGCGCCATGTCAACCGGTCAATCTCGCCCGTCAACGTCATATCTCTCCGAAGATGCGTCCTCGGGCTGCCTGAACCGCGTGAGTTGTAATCCGCCGGCGTCGCTTAGGTTAACGTCAGAATAGCTGGCCTTTTCTGCGGCGTGCATGGCAGGATACACTGCAAAATGGTCGCCCCGCAGATAACTTCCGCCGGCAAACAACCGGCCAATACCTTCGCTGCCGCCCTCAAGAACGAGTCATCGCTCGTCGTGATTCTGGCGACAGTGGGATTCTTCTTCTGGTCAGGCGATCAGATTGCGGAAGAACTCGAACATCCGGTCTGGATTACCGCGGTTTTCATTTTCTTATTCGTGATTGTTCTCTGGTCCGCCATTTCGGTCATGCGCCATGCCGATGTCGTCGCGCAGAAATTAGGTGAACCATACGGTACTCTTGTCCTCACCCTGGCCGCAATCAGCATCGAAGTTGTCACCATCTCGGCGGCGATGCTTCACGGCGCCAACAATCCGACGCTCGCCCGCGACATGATGTTCGCCGTCCTCATGATCGCACTGAATGGCCTCGTCGGTTCGTGCCTTCTTATCGGCGGTCTCCGACATCGCGAACAGCACTACAACATTCGCGGCGTTAACTCATACTTGAACGCAATTGTCGCGCTCAGCGTCCTCGGCCTCGTTTTACCCAATTACACGATCTCCGTGCGCGGGCCGCGCTTCTCTCTTGCGCAGGAAATTTTCATCGTCATCTCTTCCATTGCGCTCTACGGGATTTTTCTGCTCATCCAGACGTCGCGCCACAGTAACTTCTTCCTCGAACCAAAGCGCGTCGCTATTGAACCGGAGGCGCCGCATCATTCGCCGTCCCGTTCCGGCGCGTTCCATGGAATGTTCATGGTTGTCTACCTCGCTGCCGTCGTCTTTTTGGCCGAGAAACTCGCCATTCCGCTAGACAATCTGATCGAGCGGTTTTCCATGCCGCAGGCCTTCGGCGGCGCGATTGTCGCCGCGCTCGTTCTCGCGCCCGAAGGGTTGAGCGCGTTACACGCGGCTTCATGCAATCATCTTCAGCGTGCGGTAAACATCCTTCACGGATCCGTGCTGGCGACGATCGGACTCACCATTCCCGCAGTGCTCTTGATTGGTCAGATCACCGGCCGGTCAGTGACACTCGGTTTAGAAGGTGGAAATCTGCCGCTACTCCTGCTGACGCTCGCGATCAGCATTGTCACATTCGCCAATGGCCGCACCAATGTGCTGCAAGGCTGTACTCATCTGCTGCTCTTCGCCGTTTTTCTGCTGCTGATTTTTTGCCCGTGAACAACGGTGCTTAGGCTTGGGCTGTAAACGCGGCTCGACTACGATCATGCGTCACGGAGTGATCGTGACGGTAGCTGACTTATTTGAAAGCGTGTAGTACTTTCCTTGGTGCAACGTCACTACTGCGGTCTCGTCTCCCTCAATCCGTTCATCATTCTCTTCAAGTGAGTGCAGCGTGATCGTTGCAAATGACGCTCCTGCCGGGATTGTCACCTGGTTCGCGGTTCCGCTGAGCTTGTAATCTGTCCCGAGACTTGCGCCACCCCCGACTGAGTACGAGATCGTCAGGGGCCGCGATAAGCGACGATCGGCTGAAATCTTAAAGATTGCGTCTCCGCCTTCGTCAACCCGGGTCGGAGATGCTGATATCGAGATCTTCGGAGTGGCAGCCGGCGTAGGCGTAGGCGTAGGCGTCGCACTCGGTGTTGGCGTTGGGGTTTGGGTTGGGGTTGGGGTTGGTGTTGGGGTTGGGGTTGGGGTTGGGGTTGGCGTTGGCGTTGGCGTTGGCGTTGGCGTTGGCGTTGGCGTTGGCGTCGGTGTTGGTGTTGGTGTTGGTGTTGGTGTTGGTGTGGGAGTGGGACTCGGTATGGACGGGCAGGCAACCAAATATCGCGCCATTCCGCCCCTCAGACCGCCTTGATCCTCGACGTCGCCGACGGCGATGATCTTGCCATCGCTTTGCAGCGCCCCGGCGTTCGCGAAGTCTTCACCCTCGAAAAAGTCTGTCGCTACCTTTCCGCCGTTCCCAAAGCCCTGGTCCAGGCTGCCATCAGAGTTGTATCGTGCTACGGCGAAATCGAGACTACTCACGCCGTGCTCCGCCGAGCCGATTGCGATGATCTGGCCATTTGGTGCAATCAATACAGCGTACGCGACATCGGGACCGCCAAAGAAACTGGTCTTTACCTCGCCATTGTTGCCAAAATTCGCATCGAGCGTTCCATCGATGTTGAGCCGCGCGACCGCGAACTGGCTGTTGTTCCCGACGCCACTATAGCCAGCGGCTACGATTTTGCCGTCCGGCTGAAGAGCTATGGCGTTTGCTTGCCCCAAATCAATGACTGACATGCCATTGCTCCCAAAACCGGTATCGATACTCCCGTTTGCGTTGAACCGCGCAGCAGCAAACTCATTATTGCCGCCTGAGTTGTATTCACCGGCTATGACGATTTTGCCATCGGGTTGAAGCGCGACCGCGAGAGCTGCGGGTAACGCGCTATTCACAACTACTCCACCAGAACCGAAACTGCTGTCGAGGCTACCATCAGAATTGTATCGAGCCATCGCCAGACTGCCGAAAAGGTTACCGACTGCAACGATCTTCCCATCCGCTGGCTGAATCGCGATCGCTGTAATATAATATAGTCCGACGGGCGACGTTGTCTTTACTATCCCGCCCGTGCCACAGGTGCTGTCGAGGGAACCATCGGAGTTATAGCGCACGAGTGTAAAGCTGTTCGCTCCGCTGCTGTCACTGGAGTAGCCGCCCAGGACAATCGCGCCATTTGATTGGATCGATACGGCATAGGCTTCGCTGTCAAACCCGCTTCCTGCGTCAGTGCTCACTATCCCACCTGTGCCAAAGCTCGTATCCAGCGTTCCATCGGAATTAAACCGCGCCGCCGTAAACTGGCGGTTAACCGCGTTATGCGTTCCGGTGACCACTATCTTCCCGTCGCTTTGAAGCGCGGTCGCCCTTAAATAATAGTTCGGGCTGCTGAAGACCACCGTGCCAGGCTTATTGGATGATGAGCCGAAGCTCTGGTCCAGACTCCCCGCGCATCGAGTCGGTGTCGGCGGTGGAGTAGGCGTAGGCGCTGGACCGGTCGCCAGCACACAAGCACTGAACTCGGAGGTGTTGTTCGCGGAATCAATGGCGGTAGCGGTAATGTTTTTCCCGCCCAGATTACCTTGAATGGCAGCGCTGAAGCTTGCAGTGCAGTTAGCATCTGTGCTGACCGTAGTAGCACCTACGAATACCTGACCTTGTCCATACCCGGACGGATCACAGGTATCGCTGGCAAAAAATTCGACCGTATAGCTACTGTTTGCGACGCTATTCAGTGTCCCCTGAACGGTCGTAACTCCAGCGGCGCTTACCGCTGACGTCAAAACCGGATAGTTCTGGAGGTTTTCAGGGCCGGTATCCGCGTCACACGGATCATTGGGGGTAACTCCGGCCGGGGCGAGATCAATTCCCAGCTTCTTATTTAAGTAAATGCTATTCGCGCTGATTTTATTGCCGACCCCTGAGTTTACAAAAATTCCTGCGCCGCTGTTGGAGAAGATTGAGTTGCCCCGAATTGAGTTACCCGTGCCCGAGTTGGTATCAACGTAAACGCCGGCGCCGCCATCGAACGCAATGAGGTTCGCTATACGCGAATCCGTCTGACCAGTTAACGGCGAACCGACTTGAGCATTCGACACGCCATCACCCAATTGAATACCATTGCTGCCATTCGGAATAGGAACCGTGCCCGTCGTATCCGCGCCGATGATGTTGTCGAAAACCTTTTCACCACCTACCGAATAGCCAGTCGTGGTATTCCTTAGCTCGATCCCATTGCCATTGTTACCTGAGATCACATTGCCTTCGCCAGCACCTGGCCCGCCAATTTCGTTCGCCACGTCACCAGTCGTTTCCAAGATGCCGTCTTGCCCGTTAGCGAGCGCTTTGCTACCTGTGGCATCTACGCCGATGTAATTGCCGCGGATGTAGTTCTGCTGTGCGCCGTTTTGAAAAAGCACTCCGTTGTAGGCATTACCTGAAATAATGTTCCGAGCCGCTGCCGTGCTTCCACCGATCGTTTCGAAGTCGGTCGAAGGCCTGTCCAGAAAGACTCCGTCGCCACTTCCGGCTAGTACTACAGTTCCCGTCGCGTCAGTGCCAATATAGTTGCCTTGTATGACAGTGTAGGGTTCGTCGCCTGAATACGTTGAGGGCGTGGTCAGTGCAACATTCTCCTGATTCCCAGAGATGACGTTGCCTGCGCCCGCGCTAGTTCCGCCGATAATGTCAAAGCTGCCGTTTTCGGCGATGCCGTTGAGCTGATTTCCTAAAGCGTGTGCACCTGTTCTGTCAGTTCCGATATAGTTGCCTTGATAGGAATTATACCCGCTGGCAGTTCCTTCCCCCAATCCAACCTGTCCGTTACCGGAAATGATGTTACGTGAGGCAGGCGCTGTGCCCCCAAATACTCCGTTATCGCAGAACACTCCCAATCCACCTGCTTCGTTGCCCGTGAATGTGCCCGATCCTACCAGTTGATTGCCAGTCACTGTTTGAGTGCCGGTCACATCCGTACCGAGAAAACAACCTTCTACTACCGCGCCAAAGTAGGCGTTGAAGATGCCATTGCCACCGTGCGAAAGTCCCTGGCTATCCACATATGATATCGGAAATCGATTAATTACCAAACCTCTTACCACTACGAGGACATGAGGGCTATTCGGTGTAAGTCCGTCTGTCGGTTGCTGGCCGTCAATGGGCGGGGCATACACGCTTTCTCCGCTGATCTCTATTTTTAGAACCGCATTGTCCCCTTGAGTAAGCGTGTTCGGGCTGGCGCCTGGCTGGGTGTAGCCGTCAATTACAACTCCACCTTGAATGTACGGAAGCGGGCTGAGTGGCTTGATCGTGAATGCGCCAGTGGCTGGATTGTAGCCCGGATCGGTAATTGGAACATCGAAGGCAATGGTGTCCTGCACGGTATGCGTCGGATCGGCGGCGGCGTCCGCATTAACAGTATCGATCGCGGCGCGAAGTGATGATGGCCCGCCGTCATTTGTATTCGTCACCGTGATCGTCTGACCTGTCGTAATCGTGAGAACGGTTGGCGCCGCTTCGCCTTGATTGAGCGCAACAAGGTTTTCCGCACCGGCAGTTAATCGCATTGGCAGTACTGCCTTGGGAAATCCGCCCGCTGGTTGTGTAAAGACCTGCGACGTCATGTCCTTTGCTGTGCGTCGAGGATGAATGATTTGAAGGACGGGATGCAATTCGTCCGTGGCGATCAGTTTTGCAGGGGCTGCTCCGCCTCGATGTGCAGCGACAAGCGATGTCGCTGGGCCGGGGAGGAGTTGCACAGAAGTCTCGTGCAAAGCTCCCGCGGAGTTTGTGTTTGACGCAGCAGGTGTTGCCACGGGCTTCTTTAATCCGGAAGAAGCTGCGCCAGCGCCGTGCACTTGCATCGCCCTGGCGCCATTGACCGGCATGGCCACACTCACACTCGCCGGCGTGTTGTTTACCGGCCGGGTCGATTCCAACAGGTGCAGTTCGTTATCGTCGCAGAGTACGGCAAGGGTTTCGCCCGTTACCTGCCGGAAGCGGCCCACTGCAATCGATCGCACATGCGCTGGAAAGGTGTACTCGTCGATCATCGGCGCACGAATCTTTGGCTGTTTAGTTGCAGGCGTCCGGTCTCGCTGCTCAGGCCCATGCACAACGAATACTTTGCCGCCTGCGCCGACCGCAATGCAGCGCAGAAAACGTCCATCAAGATCGCCTACGGCAATCGACTCCGGCGCGAGCGGGAGCGCGATCTCGTCAGGTTGCTCACTGACAAAATTCCGGGCCGACTGGAAGATGACAAGCTTTGACCCTGTTGCCGAATCAACTCCGACGATGAGGCTGGGCTCTCCATCAGCGCGATTGATTTCTCCTGCGGCGAGGGCCGTACACTTGCCGGGCACCTTAAATTCTTGAGCGGCCGAGAACCCGCCGCAGCCATCGCTGCGGAGGAGGTAAAGCTGATCACTCCCTCGCGTTCCAACGACAACATCAATGTGGCTATCTTTGAGAAAATCGCCTGCGACAAGGAAATCAGGACGCGCTGGAACATCAATCAGCCGCGGTGGATCGTGAAATGGCAGCGCGACTGTCTTAGCCTTTCCGAGCCGCGCTTTCATGTAATCGGCCTGCGCAAAAAGTGCATCTGGATTACCACGGAAGACCGCCACTATGCCATTTCTGCCGTTCGCATACCCACAGGCCAGATCGGGAGTACCGTCGGAATCGAAATCAGCCGTTGCGACGGACAACGGCTCGAAGCCGCGTACGAGGGAAGGCTTCGACGCTATGACATGGAGCGCAGAGATGACACCAGCGCTCAGCACGATGGCACCTGCGAGTAACAGATTGAGCCTGGATTTCATAGGCACAGATGTCGGGTTCGCTCATAAAGCGCAGAACCGCCGCGAAAACGGACATCGCCGCATGAAATTTTCTACGGGCGCACAGAGCCCGCAAAATCCGCTCTCGGAAACGGCGTCCGGCAGCAACGACAGGAATCAATCGCCAGGCTGATTGGTCTAAGTACGACGGGGGCGGCCCCGCGGTGTTGACAGCAGAATTGCCAGTCCAGCCGCCAACAGTGCCCACGTTTGTGGTTCCGGTACGGCTGTGACAATAAGATTGCCGCTCGTAATCAGGCGAACATCAAAGCTCGAATCGACGAACTCGCCGCTGTTTCCAAACTCGCCCTGCGCGGTGCTGTTGCCTGGCAGCAGGGCGTACGTGCCCGGCGTGGTAATCACGACAGCGACGGCGAGGGAAAGGTAGTGGTTGTCGTTTAAACCGAACGGGAAGTTATTGAAGACATACGCGTTCGGGTTGCCTTCCGAATAGGTCGCTTTCGTCCCTGCGAGCGAGCTGTAGTCACTACCGACGTAATTGTCACCAGTTATACCTACTGTCGTTGTGATGTTGAAGTCACCGAACGTATTTGTGCTCGGGTCAAAAATAAATGAGCCAGTGGCAACGGCATTATCGGCGAAAGCGACGCCGCTTAAGGTGAACAGGAGCTGCTGGGCCTTCGCGCTCGTCGAGCCGAGAAAGGTCGAAGAGACGATAACGAGCATCCAGGCGAGTTTCGTGTGGTGCCGCATTTTCATTTCCCAGTAAAGCGCAAAACCGCCACGAAAACGGACATCACTGCGCAGAATTTCGTTCCAGGAAAAATCAGAGTACGATAAAATCCCGACCGCTCTTTTCTCCGGTGAATCCGACGGATGCCACAAGAATTCTCCCCGCCTCGAAAGATGGCGAGCAGTGCGCGGCCGCAAAATTAATCCCCATCGTCTATGATGAACTGCGGCGCCGCGCCCAGGATTACCTCAACCGGGAGCGGCCGGATCATACGCTCGAGGCGACTGCATTGGTTCACGAAGTTTACGTCCGGTTAAGCGCCTCGCCGAAGCTGAATTGCACGAGCCGCGCGCATTTTTCCGCCATCGCGGCGCGGTTGATGCGGCAGATCCTTGTGCAACACGCGCGGGCGCGTCACGCCCAGAAGCGCGGTGGCGCATGGCAAAAATTGTCGCTGGCAGAGGCAGGAACTCTGGGAGATGGGCGCGCTCCCACTCTCCTCGCACTCGACGACGCTCTGCTCAGCCTGGCGGCGGAATATCCCAGGCAAAGCGAAGTGGTCGAGCTGAAATTCTTCGGCGGCTTGACCGCGAACGACATCGCAGCCGTCCTCGGTGTCTCGGAAAAAACGGTGCTTCGCGACTGGAACTTCGCGCGGGTGTGGCTTGCGCGAGAATTACAAAACGCTGATGCCGCGTGAACGCGCAGAGCGTTTACTGGAAGTCGTCGCCGACGCTCTCGAGCTCAATCCGCCACAGCGGGCCGGATACATTGCGGCACATTGCGATGACGACACGACCCTCCGCAAAGAAGCGGAGTCACTTCTCGCGCACGCACAGCAATCGAGTAGCTGGCAGCAGGGGCCGATAACCGACGCCGCGGCTGATCTCCTGCTGCACGAGCAGCTGGCGGCCGGCTGTCAGATCGCGCAGTACGAAATCATCGCCCCGCTCGCGGCCGGTGGCATGGGTGAGGTTTACCTCGCTCGGGATCGCGAGCTCGCGCGGCAAGTAGCCCTGAAACTTGTCCGGAGTGTGCTCAACACCGCGCAATTTGTCCGGCGTTTTCGCGCAGAGGAGCGGATCCTCGCGCAACTGAACCATCCAAATATTGCGCAGGTCTATGGCGGCGGAGTGACCGCGGAGGGCGTGCCTTACTTCGCGATGGAGTATGTGGAAGGCGAGCGATTGGATGACTTCTGCAATATGCGACAGCTAACGATTCGTGAACGGCTCGAGCTGTTTCGCAAAGTCTGCGGCGCCGTCAGCTATGCTCACCAGCACCTCGTCATTCACCGTGACATCAAGCCGGCAAACGTGCGCGTGACCAAAGAAGGGGAACCGAAGCTACTCGATTTCGGAATTGCGAAAGTGCTTGGAGATGCCTCCTTCGCGCCTGAGCAAACTGTTACGTCGCCGTTTATGACGCTGGAGTACTCAAGCCCCGAGCAGGTAGTCGGAGAACCGATGAGCACGGCCACAGACATATTTAGCCTGGGGGTGGTCTTGTATGAATTACTGACAGGTCAAAAACCGTGGCGAATAGCCAAGGCAACGCGCGAAGCAGTTGTTAAGGCAATTGTCGAGCAGGAACCACTCCGACCGAGCGTTGCAGCCTCGGATTCGGCAATCGCCTGGCCCAAATCGAAGCTCGCCCGCAGTGACCTTGATAACATCATTCTTACCGCGTTGCGCAAAGAGCCTGAGCGGCGTTACGCCTCGGTAGCTCAGTTTGCTGAAGATATCACACGGTATCTCAGCGGCCGCACTGTGATAGCTCACCGAGACAGCTTTGCCTACCGCTCGCGCAAGTTTGTCGCGCGTCATACCGCTGCCGTCGCCGCTTCGCTTCTGGTTCTACTTAGTTTGATTGGCGGCGTCATCGCCACCAGCCGGGAAGCTCACCGCGCTCATCTTGAACAAGCCCGGGCCGAGCGGCGTTTCGCCGAGCTTCATGATCTCGCCCACTCTTTAATGTTCGAGATTCATGATTCAGTCCAGGACCTCCAGGGCGCAACAGCTACTCGGCAGCTTATCGTGAGCCGCGCCTTGAAGTATCTTGACAGCCTGAGCAAAGAAGCAGCCAACAATCCTCCTTTGCAAAGCGAACTGGCGAGCGCCTACGAGAAAATCGCTGATATCCAGGGCAACCCGTTTAGCTCGAACCTGGGCGACACCGCCAGCGCGCTGCGGAATTATCGCCAGGCACTGGTAATCCGACAGGCGCTTGTTGCTGCCAATCCAGGCGCGGCGGAATACCAGCTGCAACTCAGTCAGACCTACGATCGGATCGGCGAAGTTCTCATCCGGTCTGGAGACGCAAAGGGCGCGCTCCAAGTGAACGAGAAAGCGCAGGAGCTGCGTGAACGTGTTTTAACGGGCACGCCGATCGAGAACGTTAAAGTCCGGCACGACCTTGCGATCGGCTATCTTAAAGCCGGCGATGACCTTCAGGTCCTGGGTAACCTAAAGGGCGCGCTCGAAAGTGACCGCAAGGGGCTAACTCTACTCCAGCAACTCGCAGCTGCTTCACCTAACGACGCCAAGGCGGCCAAAGACTTAATGACCGGCTATAACAAGGTCGCTTACATGCTTTACCAGTCCGGCGACCTTCCTTCAGCGCTCGACTATTACCGGCATGCGCTTGCCATTGCCCAGACGATAGCGGGCGCAGCCGCTCCGGCGGATGCAGTGAGCAAACGGAACCTCGCGATTAGCTACAACAATATCGGCCGGGTCTTACTTAAGGAAGGCGATGCCACTGGAGCCGAGCATAGCTTCAGCAGTGCACTTGATATAGCAAAAAAACTTGCCGCGGCGGATGCTAGCAACGCTCAGGGGCAGTGGGACGTCGCTTACACGCTGGTCAGACTGGGCTGGGCACAGGCTAAGGCCAATAAACTCGCCGAGGCGCTAGCTACCCAGCGCAGCGCCCTGAGAATCAACGAGCAACTCGTAGCCCGAAACCCGAGCAACAGCAGTGCGCTGCTCGAGGTAGGGAATAGCTATGAATCATGCGGCGATATTCTGATGCAAACCGGCGACAAGGAGCAGGCACTCGACAGTTATCGCGCTTCTCTTCAGGTGCGCGACAAACTGGTTCAACACGACCGGAACGACGCCATCGCCCGCGGCGACCTGGTCGATTCATGCCTGAAGACGGCCCGGGTTCTCGTGGAAATCGCGACGCAGCAATCAGCCACAGGAGAAAAGCAACTCGCCGCGTTGGATGAGGCTCGCGCAGATTACGCCAGAGTACTTAGCCAGCCGCGATCGCATGATCAGCAGGAATCAGAAAAGATTCAGCAAGCGAGCGACGGGCTTGCCGCTTGCGACGCTCTGATTGCGAAGATCAAATCCTAGCTCGCGCCGGCTCCCGCACCCGCTGGCGCGGCGACGTTGAAGATGAGCTTTCCGTTATCGGCGGCAACGTGGACGACGTCGCCAGGTTTCACGTTTCCGCGCAGCAACTCTTCGGCAAATGGATCTTCCAGGTATCGCTCGACTGCCCGGCGCATAGGACGCGCGCCGTACTGCGGGTCGTGACCTTTTTCGATGAGCAATTCCTTGGCGGATTGCTCTAGCTCGATGTGCACGTCCTTGGCTTTAACGCGGCGTAGTACTTTCGCGACTTCGAGCTCAACAATCTGCATCAGGTCATTCTTCGTTAGCTGATGGAAGACGATGATATCGTCGAGGCGGTTGATGAACTCGGGCTTGAATGCCTTCTTTGCTTCTTCAAGCAGGCGATCGCGCATTACTTCGAATTCATGCTCGCCCAGCGGCTTCGTCGCGCCGAAGCCCATTGTGGTCTGCCGGCGTAGAATTTCCGCGCCCACGTTCGAGGTCATGATGATGATGGTGTTGCGGAAATCGATCTTGCGCCCGAGCGAATCGGTCACTTTGCCATCCTCCAAAATCTGAAGCAGCAGGTGCATCACGTCTGGATGCGCCTTTTCGATTTCGTCAAAGAGCACGACTGAGTACGGACGGCGCCGCACCGCTTCAGAAAGCTGCCCGCCTTCTTCGTAGCCAACGTAGCCGGGGGGTGAGCCGATCAAACGCGAGGCGGTGAACTTCTCCATGTACTCAGACATGTCGATCTGGATGAGCGCGTCACGATCGCCGAACATGAACTCCGCCAGTGTCTGGGCGAGGAAAGTTTTACCGACACCAGTCGGTCCGAGAAAAATGAATGAGCCGATTGGCCGCCGCGGATCTTTTAGGTCAGCGCGCGAACGACGCAGTGCTTTGGAAATGGCGACCACCGCTTCGTCCTGGCCGATGACTTTGCCCTTCAGCTCGTTTTCCATTTGCAGAAGTTTCTCTGTTTCCTTCTGCTCCATGCGCTGAAGCGGAACGCCCGTAACCTTCGAGACGACCGACATCATGTCGTCCGCGGTGACGAGCACTTCCTTTTCCTCGCGTTCTTCACGCCACCTCGCCAGTATCGTGTCGAGACGTTCCTTCGTTTGCTTTTCCGTATCGCGCAGCCCGGCAGCTTTCTCAAAATCCTGGGCTTTGATGGCTGCTTCCTTGGCGCCGCGGATCGTCTCGATCTCGCGCTCGATTTCTTTAACGTCCGGCGGCCGCGTCATGGCGTTAATGCGGGCGCGAGCGCCAGCTTCGTCCATAACGTCGATTGCTTTATCAGGGAGAAAGCGGCCGGTGATGTATCGCTCGGAAAGTTTCACTGCGACCTCAAGCGCTTCATCGCTCAACTTGGCTTTGTGATGCGCCTCGTACTTAGGCCGCAAACCTTTCAGAATCTGGAGGGCTTCCTCGACTGTAGGCGCTTCGACTTTCACGGTTTGGAAGCGTCGTTCCAATGCGGCATCTTTCTCGATGTACTTGCGGTACTCGTTCAACGTGGTAGCGCCGACGCACTGCAATTCGCCGCGGCTGAGCGCCGGCTTGATGATGTTGCTCGCGTCCATCGCGCCTTCGGCGGAGCCGGCGCCGACAATGGTGTGCAGCTCATCGATGAATAGGATCACGTTTTTGCTGCGGCGAATCTCATCCATCACCGCTTTGATCCGTTCTTCAAATTGACCGCGGTACTTAGTGCCCGCGACCATCAGCGCCAGATCGAGCGTGATCACTTTTTTGTCGCGCAAAAGCTCCGGCACATTGCCGCTCGCGATCTCCTGCGCGAGTCCTTCCACGATCGCCGTTTTCCCCACGCCGGCTTCGCCGAGAAGTACCGGATTGTTTTTCGTGCGCCGGCAAAGTACCTGGATGACGCGCTCGATCTCATTGCGGCGCCCGATCACCGGATCGAGCTCGCCTTTCTTCGCCAGGTCGGTCAGGTCGCGGCCAAACGCGCGCAACGCCGGCGTTTTCACATCTTTCTTGCCGGTGCTGGCGTGGCCGGGTTGTTCTTCTCCTTCGCCTTCGGGCGGTGTAAAATTGGGGTCCAATTCTTTTAGAATTTCGTTGCGGGTTCGTTCGATATCGATTTCCAAGCTCTTGAGTACGCGCGCGGCGACGCCTTCGCCTTCGCGCAAGAGCCCCAGCAAGATGTGCTCGGTGCCGACGTAGGAATGGTTCAGCGCCTTCGCTTCCTTGCCCGCCAGCGCGAGTACTTTCTTC
Organism: Verrucomicrobiota bacterium; assembly: GCA_019244415.1. GTDB lineage: Bacteria > Verrucomicrobiota > Verrucomicrobiia > Chthoniobacterales > UBA10450 > AV69. Next base: position 14,377 of record JAFASN010000004.1, read on the forward strand.
ACTCGCGGCGTATAGGGGATATTGCCCACCATTTTCGTCTCGGGCCCGGAGCCGACCTGCTTCTCGACCTCCATCCGCACTGTCTCGAGATCGAGCCCCATCTTTTGCAGGACGTTCACAGCTACGCCCTGGCCCAGTTTGATCAGACCGAGCAGAAGATGCTCTGTGCCGACGTAATTGTGATTGAAGCGGTCAGCTTCCTTGCGCGCGAGTTGCAGCACTTGCTGCGCGCGGGGGGTGAAATTGTTCATTGCTTTGGCGGCGCGCTTTCGTCTCCGGTCGCCGGCTCCCGCGCCACTTTACTCATATCAGGTTTGGGAAACGATTTCAAACGGTCGCGGATAATCTGGGCGCGAAAATGGTCGCGCTCTTCCGCGTTGAGTTTCTGCTGCGTACTTTTTTGCAAATGCGCCGGCTGCGTCGCGATGAACAGTTCATCAATGGGCAGGCGTTTGTCCTCCGGAAACGCGCCGAGATCGATGCCCAGCTTCATCACCGAGAGGAGATTGAGCGCTTCCTTCGAGGTCATGGCATGCGAATAAGTGAGCAAGCCGTATGCGCGCCCGATCTGATCCCATAAAGTATTCGGTTTTTTCTGCATCAACACCTGCCGCGCGTCGTGTTCCTTCTCGATGATCGTCTCGATGACCTTGCTTAGCCTGCCGATGATCTCGTCTTCCTTCTCGCCCAGCGTGGTTTGGTTCGAGATTTGGAAGAGATTGCCCATCGCTTCAGTGCCCTCGCCATAAAGCCCGCGGACGGCGAGGCCGATCTTGTTCACTGCCTGGATCACCTGGTTAATCAGCTCGCTTAAGACCAGCCCGGGCAAATGCAGCATGGCACTGGCGCGCATTCCTGTGCCGACGTTCGTCGGGCAGGCGGTGAGATAGCCAAGCTTCGGGTCGTAGGCGAAATCGAGTTTGCCCTCGAGCGCGGTATCGATCTTGTCGGCCAGCTTGAATGCCTGGCGTAACTGCAAACCAGAGCGGATGGATTGCATGCGCAAATGGTCCTCTTCGTTCACCATGATGCTCAGCGTCTGTTTGCGGTTCATCACCACCGCGCTGCCGGTACTTTTCGCCGCGTGTTCACGGCTGATCAGGTGGCGTTCGACCAGGACTTGCTTGTCCAGCGCAGACAAATCCTGGAGCAATTCCGAGAATGACTCCTGCATCTCCGGCAATTCTTCCACCCGCGGCTTGATCATTTCGAGCACGGCGGTGCGCTCCGCTTTTTTTGCCCAACCTGGAAAAGCGCGGTTGCGCAAGTTGCGCGCGAGCCGCACCCGACTGCTCACGACGATCTGGTGATGCGGACCTTCGCCGCGCAGCCATTCCCCCGTACTAGAGATGATACTCTGGATTCTCATGTTGTAGCGGCGCCTGTCTGAGCCGCATGGGATGAGATGTGTTCGCGAGGATTCATTGCTGCAACTGATGTTCAAGCTGTTTGATCTGGTCGCGCAACGACGCTGCCGTCTCGTAATTCTCCTGCTCAACCGCCTTTTTTAGGTCCTCCGTCAGTGATTTCATCCGGTCACTTAAAGCAAGCGTCCGTTGTGCCCGAGTAGGCAATTTCCCCACGTGTTCGGTGCCTTTGTGCATCGCTTTCAGCAACGAATGCAGCCCTTCCGAGAACGCGACGTAGCATGCGCTGCAACCGAGCCGTCCTGTCTTCTTGAAATCGGCCTGGGTAAATCCGCAAACCGGACATGTGGTCGAAGGCGCGCCCTTCTCGATTTCCTCCGCGGCGCCGATGCCGAGCAGCAAATCAGCCAGCGCAAACCCAGTTGGATCCTGCACGCCCTTTTCCTTCGAGCAGCCTTCGCAAAGATTCACCTTCTGCATTTTGCCCGACACGATCTGCGTCAGGAACACAGTGGCATCATTGCATTTGCAAACGTCACACAACATGTCCGTGAAACTAAACAGCCGAAACTCTCAGGAATTCAACCCCGCTTCTCGTTCAGCATCGCGCGCGCCGCGCAGTTTCTCACTCGTAAATCGGCGTGCCGCTCTCCCCCGTGATTTCGCGGAAGCGCGCGATCATGCGCGTGCTGATCGGGCCCGGCTTGCCATTTCCGATGACGCGGGTGTCTGCTTTAACCACCGGAATTACTTCCGCAGCCGTCCCGGTAAGGAAACATTCGTCCGCGATGAAGACATCGTGGCGGGTAATGTTTGTCTCCGCTACTTTCAGCCCCAGCTCAGCTGCGATTTCGAATATGGCGGAGCGAGTGATGCCGCGCAGTGCGCCTGCGCTGATCGGCGGCGTGAAAATTTCACCCCTCTTGATGATGAAGACATTATCTGCGCTGCATTCGGCCACGAAGCCTTCGTCGTTTAACATCAACGCTTCATCCGCTCCGGCGATGTTCGCCTCGATTCGCGCCATGACGTTATTCAGGTAATTCAGCGACTTCACCGCGGGATTCAGTGCCGCTGGATTCGTTCGCCGCGTTGCGCAGGTCACCACCGAGAGTCCGTTGCGATAAACTTCCTCGGGATAAAGCGCGATCGTCGCGGCAATGATGATAACGGTTGGCCGCTTACATTGCGCGGGATTAAGGCCGAGATTGCCCACACCGCGCGTCACAATCTGGCGAATGTAACCATCACGCAGCTCGTTTTGGCGAATCGTCTCGAGCAACGCCTCTGTCATTTCGCGGCGCGACATCGGAATGTCGAGACAGATGGAACGCGCCGAATCCCACAGCCGATCAATGTGCTCTTCCAGGCGAAATACGCGGCCGTTATAAAACCGAATCCCCTCAAAAATGCCATCGCCGTAAAGCAGGCCATGATCGAAGACCGAGACTTTCGCCTCCGCTTCGGGCAGGAACTCGCCATCGACGTAAATCGTTAGCGACTTCGTCGCCGCCTTTGTGCTGCGCGTTTCATCCGCAGGTTTGATAGCGGGCTCCCGCTCTTCCACTAACGTGTCCGCCACTTCGCCGTTTGCAGTTTTAGTAAGCACAAAAAAATTTCGATGCTTCGCTCGTTAATGCAAGTGACAAGCGGCGTCGTCTGCGCGGATCTGCACGTCACGGCTCCGGCCGCCCTACAAAAGTACGCCATCGGCGATGGTCAGCTTGCGATCGCCGCGTTGCGCGAGGCCGGCATCATGCGTCACCAGGAGCAGCGTTTTCTGGCGTTCGCGCACGAGCCCCAGCAGGAGGTCAATGATTGTCTCTCCGGTTTTCGAGTCCAGGTTTCCTGTCGGCTCATCGGCGAACACAATCGCTGGATCGTTCACCAGCGCGCGGGCGATGGCCGCGCGCTGTTGTTCGCCACCGGAAAGCTCCGCCGGCAGATGCTGCATTCGTTCGCCGAGCCCGACTGAGCGTAAACTTTCCTCCGCCGACCGGCTGTCAGTCTGCCGCCCGATCATTCCCGGCAACATGACGTTTTCGAGCGCGGTCAGCTCCGGCAGAAGAAAGTAGCCCTGGAAAACGAAACCCATTTGCCGGTTTCGCCTTCGCGCCTGTGCGCGCGAGCTGCCTGAGTACAAACGTTCCCCTTCAAACTCGACCGTGCCAGCTTCAGGACGCTCCAATCCAGCAAGGGTGTAGAGCAGTGTCGTTTTCCCCGCGCCGGAAGCTCCAACAAGAAACACCGCTTCGCCGCGTTCGATCTCCATCGAGATGCCACGCAGTACTTCGAGCTTGCGGCCGCCGATCTGGAAAGACCGGCGAAGATCGCGCGCAACCAGGTGTGGCTCGGGTACAGCCATGGCGCGGAAAGTAGCCTCATTCCGCGCAACGCAAAGCTGCCGTACTTACGTAAGCCCGAGCGAGTCCAGCGTCGGTTCGTCAATGGCTGCCGTGGCGGCAAGCCCATGATCAGCCTGGAAACGCAGAATGGCGTCGCGCGTTTCCGGCCCAAGGATCCCATCGATTGGACCATTATAATAGCCTTGTTGCGCCAATGCTTCCTGCACTTGCGATGTCACATCGCCCGGCGACATCTCGCCGTAACCGTAGATCGGCCCGTCATACGCGTAGTTGCTATAGGAAGGATCGTAGCCCCAGGCCGGGAACCACCAGCCGGCGTTCCAGTACCAGTAGCCGCCCCCGTACAAAACCACGAGCACATGCCGATGCCGCCACCAATCGCGACTGTGATACTGCCGGCTGTAAGCGGCCTGAGCTTGCGCGTAGGAAAGCTCATCCCCTCTTCGCGCGCCGAGCGGCGCCGCACCAGAGCGCGGAATAGTACGAAACGCGTTCGCCGGCTGCCCTGCTCGGGCGGCATTCGTCGCATCATAACTCGGCGAAACCCGAACGGTGTTTTGGAAATTGCGACCGCTTCTTGGAAGTACCCGATAAGCGCTGAGAGGCGCGCCACGAAAGTTTGCGGCAACAGCTGGATTAATGGCGGCCCGGCGGAACGCACCAGTGCCGCTGGAAGCCGGTGCCGGGATTGCACGCGCTGGGCGCGCTGCTTCCACCCTGCCGACTGCCGCAGATCGAGACACTGCGTGGGGCGCTGCTGGATCTTCGGCTACCGCAAGATACGGAAGCACCAGCAAGACTGCGACCAACATTCGGTGGCTTTTCATCTTTGGCTCTCTGGTTTTAGACCATCCTCCTCTCACAATATTCAAACCCGCCTGCGCGTACTTGTTCCACTTGTTCGCCGCACTGCTTCAAAAAGTACATTCGACGGGAATTGCCTGGGCGGACGGTCGGCAAGCAAGCCAACTATGTGGCAGGTTGAAGCTACGTGACGCACTTGGATTGCTTCGCCTCAGAGTCGGTGGCTTGGATATTCCCGTTGTCGCGAGAGTAGTAGGATCTCATGAATATCGCCGGAACTCGTTTAATTAGCGCCGCGCTTCTGTTTGCTTCGCTTGCGACCTCCGGATGCCATCGTCCTGCTCGCGCATCGACACAATCGCGTACTACACCTACACCTTCCGGTGCCCGCCCACCGATCACTGCGCGCGCACCCGACGCGTTCTATGATCCACCTGCCGAGAGGCCGCATCAGCCTGGTGTGTTGTTGCGGAGTGAGTTGCTTGAAAACGTAAGAGTACCAAGCGGAGTCCGCGGTTGGCGCATTCTTTACACGACTGCGGTAAACGATCGGATACCGGCAACGGCCGTCGCCACCGTATTCGCGCCGATTGCTTCAGCCGCAGCGCCGCGCCCCGTCGTTGCCTGGGAACATGGCACGACTGGGTTGATGCAGAAATGCATGCCGTCGCTTGCGTCGGCGCCTGCCGCATTGATCCCATGGTTCGAGCAAATTGTGAGAGCGGGCTGGGTCGTTGTAGCGACGGATTATTCTTTTGCGGACAAAGGCGGCCCGCATCCGTACTTGATCGGCGAAGGCGAAGCGCGAGCGACACTTGATGGCGTTCGCGCCGCGCGGCAGATACGGGCGCTGGCGCTCGATAAACGCGTGGTCGTGTGGGGTTATTCGCAGGGCGGACACGCCGCGCTATGGAGTGGAATTGTCGGCCCGCGTTACGCGCCAGAGCTGAAGATTGTCGGCGTCGCGGCGATCGCGCCCCCGACGAACATTCGCAAGATTCTCGTACAGGACGTGGCGGCGGACAAACGCTATGGCGCGTACGTCGCGGCGGCCTACAGTCGCTTTTATCCCGACATCAAATTCGAGCAGGCGCTCCGGCCCGAAGCGCTCGCCGCGGCTCGGCAGATGGTGACTCAGTGCGACTTTGTGCCGCCGGAAGATTCGCGGCGCCTCGAGCAACTCGCGGCGTCATTCGCCGGCCCAGCGTTAGCGCTGCATTCGAATGAGCCCCTGCGAGCTCGCCTTGATCAGAACAATCCCGACGGTGCGATAAAAGCTCCGGTCGTGATCGCGCAAGGCCGTGCCGACACGGTAATCCCGCCGGCTGTCACCGACTCGTACGTCGAAGAACGCTGCGCTGCCGGTCAGGCCCTCGAGTACTGGACATTCACCGGCCTCGATCACTTCACCATTATCGAACCTGATTCGCGGCTGAAGGAATTGCTCATGAAATGGACAACGGCACGCTTCGCGAACAAGGGGGTTGTGAACGGTTGCGTTCGAAAATCGTTCTGAAGAATTACGCCGATGAAGAAGTTACTGACGGCCAGTAGGCGCCCACGGCAGGTGAGAAAGGTTCGATTTGGAGCGATGAGCCATTGCCCGCGCCCCGCTGCTTCAACTGATTGGCCGCGGCCGCGAGTCTGGCCAAACCCTGTTCGATCTGCGCTTGCGGCCAAGCCGCGAAGCCGAATACGAATGCCGGGTCCAATCGCGCTTTGATGCAGAAAAACGAGATCGGCCGCGGCCACACACCGGTCTGTTCCCGCGCAAGCATGAACAACGGAAAATCTGCTTTGCGCCGCAACCAGGCGACAAAGTGTAAGCCCGCTGGAGTTACTTCCAGGTCAAAATAGTTCCCCAACGATTTTCGGAATTGCTCGATGAAAAAGGCGCGTCGCCTGGCGTACAGTTGGCGCATCCGCTTCACGTGGCTAAGGAAAAATCCTTCGGTGATAAAACGCGCGAGTGTAGCCTGATCGATCGCGGGCGAGTGCTGATCCATCAGCGCACGTACTTTGACCAGCGTGTCGACGAGTTGCGGCGGGGCGATCAAAAAACCAAGCCGTAATGAGGGATAAAGAATTTTGCTCATCGTGCCGGCATAAAGCACGCGTTCGGCATGATCCAGACCTTGGAGACAAGGCAGCGGCGGCCCATCGAAGCGAAACTCGGAATTGTAATCGTCCTCCAGGATGTAGCTGTCGCGTACTTCGGCAAACTCAATGAGAGCTTTCCGCCGCTTCAGGCTCATCGTCACACCGAGAGGAAATTGATGTGACGGCGCAACGAAAATGAGCCGGGGCGAATTTCGGCGCGAGACCTTGCCGATCATCAAGCCCTCGCGATCGATCGGGCGCGGCAGCATTCTGGCACCAACGAACGCCAGAACATTACGCGCCTGATGAAAGCCGGGATCTTCGATCCACGCCACTTCACCTGGATTGATCAACGCAAGCGCGCAGATCAGCATCGCCTGCTGCATGCCGCCGACGACGATGATTTGATCCGGATGACAATTCGCGCCTCGGAAGTCGCAGAGATAGGTAGCGATCGCTTTTCTTAATTCTATGTCGCCCCGGCTCGAACTATAACGCAAGAGACGAGCTCCCTTTTTCGCGAGGACTTGCGCGCGCAAACGCTCCCAAACGTCAATCGGGAATTCATCGACGGCTGGCAATCCCGCAACAAAGGTGACATTCGGCGGGCCGCCAATACCGACATCGAGCTGTCGGCCGCTGCGGAAATCGGTCATCTTGCTCACGCGCGCGGCGAAGCGGGGAGCACGGGCGGTGTGCGCGGCCGGCGCAGCTTTGGCCGCTTTCAGAAAGGTGACAGGTAAGTGATCGGCAACGAAGATTCCGGAGCGTTCGCGAGTTTGCAGATAGCCCTCGGCCAGGAGCTTTGAAAATGCCTGGTTCACCGTCAGCCGCGAGATGCCGAGAGTCCTCGCAAGAACTCGCGAAGAGGGCACCCGCGACGCGCTTGCATCGAAACTTCCGCTCTCCAGCTCCGCTCGAATCTGCCGATACAACTGTTGATATAGCGGCTCGGCCGAGGCGCGATCCAGTCGCACCATCTCGAACGACATGATTGAGCGCCGCCGGCGCTTCTTTAGTACGGATGAAGCGCCGTTCGGGGAGATCGCGCCCTTCGTCTTCACCACGCGATTTTCACATCTTGGGAAGGCTTTCTCAAGAGATGCCGGGTGCGCCCAAGGCCCGTCTCCCCTCGTGGAGCGAAACTGGTCTGCCTTATTAGCGTGTTCTGGCTATAGGCGGCGGCTGGTCAACGCTTCATCCTACTTGCGTTAACAAAACAAAATTATGAAACGCACGTTATTCAAACCTCAGACCAAAATCTTAAAACGTATTACCGCGTCCGAAACCTGGCCGCGTCTGTTAATGGCTCTTTGCCTTCTCCTTAGTACTTTCGCGGTTCCTTTTTCTGCAAAGGCTGATGATCCATGGCACCACCACATCATCACATTTGATGCCCCGAACGCAGGCACTGCATCGGGTCAGGGCACCGTGGCGTTTGGCTTGAACCTTACCGGTACTGTTGTCGGCTTTTTCCGGGATACTAACTCTGCGCGCCACGGCTTTCTCCGTACTCCATGGGGTACTTTCGTCACGTTCGATGATCCGGCCGCGGGTACTTGTTCGGTAAATTGTGGAGCGATCGGCGACGGCCAGGGAACGCGTGGTTACTCCATCAACTTATTTGGGGAAGTCGCGGGCTTCTTCACCGACAACAGCGCACACTGTCACGGCTTCATTCGTTGGCCGAATGGCTCCTTCACCCAGATCGATGCGCCGGACGCAGGCCCTGGACCATTCCCGCAAGGCACCTTTGTTTCGTCCAATACACCGATGGGGCTCAACCCGGAAGGGGCGCTCATTGGCAATTACGTGGACGCAAATTCAGTTCAGCACGGCTTCATCCGTTCTCCTGGCGGCAAGATTACGGAGTTCGATCCACCTGGCTCTACCTTCACCGAGACAAATGCCATTGATTTGTGCGGCAACGTGGTCGGGTTCTACTTTGACGCGAACTCCGTCGGTTATGGCTATCTGCGCGATCCGCGCGGTACTTTCACTGTCATCGATGCCCCGGGAGCTGACCATACTCCCGGCAACTTCAATGGCACCTTCTGTGTAGGCATTAGCGTAACCGGCGAAATCGAAGGCGTGTATGTCGATTCCAACTTTGTCCTGCACGGCTTCACCCGCTCGCCTGAAGGAAAATATACCACCTACAACGTGCCGGCTGCGGGCACCGGTCCCGGCCAGGGCACGTTACCTGAGAGCAATGATGACTTCGGCGATATCGCCGGGAATTACTTTGACGCGAATGGCGTAAGTCATGGGTTCGTCCGTAATTTCCGCGGTGGCCTCACCACGTTCGACGCCCCAGACGCCGGCACGAGCGCGGGTCAAGGTACTGTTCCGTCGGCCAACAACGACACAGGAATGGTCACTGGGCAGGTGATTGACAGCAATAATGTGGACCACGGCTTCCTTCTGCAAAGCTGGTAACCTCGGCAATCGCAGGCCGAACTAGCCAGGATCCGGCTAATTAACCAAGCTACCAACTAGAAGCCTCCAGACAAAGCCGCCATCTCTTAGCAAGGTGGCGGCTTCTGTCTTTGGTGGAGACTGATTGCAGCCTCAGGTAATCAATGGCTCCGGATTAGCTTTGATCCCGACCCGTAGAGTCAACGGCCAGGTAACTTGTTTAGACTCGTCACGATCGCCCCACGCGGCGCGCAGTTCATCGGCGATCTCGTCCAATGGGCTGCGGTTGTTCGCGGTGATGAACCGCTGCGTCGCGGACCACGACTGTAGATAACCTAGTACATGGTCGATCTTCCAGTGCGCGACCATTTGAAATAAAGGACTCTTAAGTTCCGGAAACGGGAAAGCCATTGCTTCAAACTTCTCAATCAGTACGCGCTCTGGTGGCCAGAATGGGCCGACCACTTGGTCGTAATAGCGACTGTTTATGAGCTCGTCGATTTCGGGTGTGATGTGGAGAAACTTGTAGGCGGACGCAGCAAGGAGGCCCTTATTCTTCAACACGCGTCGCGCTTCCTTGTAAAAGCGGGGCAGATCGAACCAGTGTAGCGCCTGTGCGACCATGATTAGATCTACGATGCCTGAGTCGATGCCGCTATTTTCTGCGGGCGCGACGCGATAGTCAACGTGCTTGTGAGGCGACGCGTTCGCGATTTGCTTCTCGCTCGCGTCGGTCGCTACCACGCGATCGAATACCTCCGCGAGTCCGATTGCAGCCTGCCCATTTCCGCTTGCGCAGTCCCAAGCCAGTGCGCGACTGGGCGCAACGCTCCCGAGATATTCGAATAGCTCGCGTGGGTAGCGCGGCCGGAACTTCGCATAATCGGTTGCCTGTTTTGAGAAGTGATCCTTGAACGAAGGTCGGCCGGCTGACGCCACGCCTCTGTGTACCCGCGGCTGTCGCCAAGGCAACTATTCCGGCTACACACTTTTCAGTGAGATTTTGCGGACGTGGCTTTCCGCGACTGCGCCACGCCGGAAAAATCCACGTGGGTCTTTCGCACCGACGCGTGGTCGCACGGAGTGCCTGCACACTTGCTTCTACAACGTGTTGCCTGAATCGGTGCAAAGCATCTACGTGTGCCACGCGTCGCTGTGGGGCCGACTACAACAAAATCGGTGGCGCATCTTTTGGTCGGATGGCGCGCGGGCGATCTCGATTTGCAACGTGACGTTGCATCGATTTCCGCCTTCGGCGGTCTGCAACACATCCGGGGTCGACTGGGCGATAACCGTTGCAGCTGAATCTGCCCGGCCCTGACCAAAACGCTCCGCGCGGACATAGCGTGTTCAGGCCGCGCAGCGACTCTGGGAAGCGAGCGACCGGCGCCATCTGCCGCCGCTTGGGAGCGGCGAGGACGGACGCATGCTAACAGCGCGGCGCGTAACTTCGCGTTCGAATGTCCAAGGCGCTTTGTGGGGTTAGTGGCTCCGCGCGGATGTTGCTGTTTCTGCTTCGCCTGCCTCGGATCCGCCGAAAGAGAGAGAACATACCGCGAACACTTGGAGCGCGGGAGCACGATCGCTACATCCAATGAGAGGCGAGAGATCGAAACGTACGTTCTTTGTTGGGCGCCACGCCAGCGTCGGTCCGATCGCGAGACCTTTTGTTGCGCGCTCCCGCACTATTCCCTCATTGCCGCTGCGGTATTGTATTTCAACTCCCACCTCGAGCTTTTCCTCCGGCAGAAGCACTGGCACTTCGACGCTTTGCGCAAAGCCGGCACTCGTGCTTGCTCTGCCGCCAAATTCGTGATCGAGAAAAATGTTCGCCGCCCATTCGATCAGGTGTGGAAAGTCGTGCGAGATTAGGAGAGCAAGTTCGCCTGAATCATGCGTTGCGCTGGTTAGGCCGAAACGGTACTAAGCTGAAATAGCGGGATTGAGTGGGATCTTATTCCAATTCGCCAGCGCGTAACGGCCTTCGAGTGTGAAGGTCTGGTCGCGAGTGTCTCCCGCGAAATGCTCAACGTGGTTTTGCATCCCAACGGTGAAACGCGACGGCAGTCCCACCTCGATCTCCTGCCGGAAAAGCTGTGCCGGCGATCCGTGCCGGAAAATGTCGCTTTCATATCCGGCTTCGAGTTCAAAGCTAAACGGTGACAGCACGTACGATCTGGTGAGCGTGGATATGCGGCCATGCGAGAGATCGGGCGGAGCACCGTAAGCGCTTGGCAGCTCTCCGGCTTCGGCCTCGACTGTTATGTGTTGAGTCTCCGTCTCCTGCGCGGTGGCACTTACAACCAGGAATGCAAACGCGCCAAATCAAACGGCGCAGAATGCGTTGGTTAGGCGGCGAGCGATTGTATACCGCACGAATTCACTCTTTCTCGACCGAAACTTCGGTCGCTTTGATTATCGCGAATACGCTGTCTCCTTCTTCCAAGTTCATTTGCTGAGCGGAACCGGTGGTGATGATTGAGGTGACTGGTCCGGCTGCCGTGTTGATGAGGATTTCAGAGATGACTTTGTCGGACACGATCTTCTCGATCGTACCTGGCAGGCGATTTCGAATGCTAATGCTCATGTTTCAACAAAATGGGCAATCGTGAAGACACGCAAACTCAATTCGTTGCCGTCAGAGGTGAGGACGCGGTGCGACGTACCATGAGCCCGCGCGAACGATGCGGCCGGAAATGACGCGCTGACATGGCACCCAGACGAAGCACTCCCAGCGGTCTTTTTCCCGCCTACCCGCTTGAAGTCCGCCGAAAGTATCACACCGGGAAGGTTCTGGTGAAGGCGACGATTGGCGGAGACGGACGTGTAGCGATCGTTCAAGTGTTGCAACGTTCGGGCCCACAGCGACCTCGATGAATTGGCGGTAAAAGCTGTGCGCCTTTAGCGCGCGCACAAACAGTTTGCCGGAAACACTTACACTATTCCTATCGATTTTGTGATAGGTGGAAGGCACTACTAACCTAATCTCTCATCTAACTACCGCTGGAGCGAACCGCCGCCCGTCGCGTATTTATATCCCAGATGACTAAATCAGTTTCAATCCAGGTCCAGCTGGCTGTCGGCGGTCGCTCATCTTCGTGTCGTTAGGTCTGCGCGGCTTCGATCAAAAGGTGAAACGGATGCTGCTGATTGACGCAGCCTCCCTCGCGTTAGGTTGTTGTGCACTAGCAGCAGGTCAAGCTCTGGTCATCTTTGCCGCAGTGACCGCCTGCGGATTTATTCCAGGCGGACGTTCGCGATGGCCGCGGAGCACCGGTTTTTTCGTCGAGTTTGGCATTTTCTTTTGTTCCCTGATTATCTGGATTTGGCTTCTCACATACCCTTTCATTTTCTTTGCAAAAGCCATCTTGTTTTTTTATCTTCACTCTCCAGCCGGTTAAGCATCCATTCTCCCTTGAGCTTTTTGCCGGTGAGATAGACGCGTAGCGCTCCTTTCCAGTAATTGCCGTCCACGACCTCGTAGGTGCCGATGTCCCATACCATGACGGTGCCGCCGCCGTACTCACCTTGGGGGATGATCCCTTCGAACTCGAGATACTCGACTGTATGATCTTCGGTCTGGAAGCCGGTGTGCGTTTCGCCCTCCTTCAACGGCAAACCTCTTGGCACGGCCCATGACTTAAGTACATCATGCATTTCCAGCCGGAAATCGTAGTGCAAATGACTGGCGGCATGCTTCTGGACAACGAACCTCCGCCGGCTGCCCTGGGCGCTCCGACGAGGTAATCCCGCGGCTGGTTCGCTGGTTTTACGAAAGTCGCGCTTCGCCTCGTACTCAGCTAGTTGAGCTGTCCGCCGGCCACGAGTACGACCTAGTTTGGCGAACTCGTGCGGTAGCTGCTGCTTCAGCTTAAGTAGCGGCACGAACAGGTCGCCCATGCGGTCTAACCGACGCAGGGCCTCTTCTGGTTGAAACTCAAGCCGGGCAGCATCGGACTTTGCCATCGCTTTCCTGAGCTCTTCCCAGCGCACCGGCATTGAAACATAAGGCCGTTCTCGCTTTGCTCGCAGTGAGTACACGCCCACCGTTGTCTTGTAATCAGCGTTCTGGCTCCAATCGATGAGTACCCTTCCGACGCGAAGGTTCTTCGACATGTCAGACACAACAAGCTTCGGGTTACCGTTTTCCAGTAGCTCAGCGATCGCCCGCGAGAAGGGCTGCGTGGCTTCATAGGTCGTCGCGGTGTTTAGTGGCACATAAACCTGGAGACCTTTTGAACCTGAAACCTTGACCAGTGACTGTAAGTGGAGCTTCCGTAACACTTCGCGCAGCAGAAACGCAATCTCAGCGCATTGCAGAATGTTTACTCCTTCTCCCGGATCGAGATCAAAGACGACGTGCGTTGGCCGCTCAATTCGCGGAACGCGATGAAGAAACGGATGCAACTCCAACGCTGCCATGTTCGCCACCCACGCCAGCGTGCGAATATCGTTAATCAGGATGTAATGGATGTCTGGCCCACCTTCGTGTCTCGGCACAGGAAATCGTTTCACCCACTCCGGCGTGAAACCGGGCGCATCTTTCTCGTAGAATGCTTCGCCGAAAACTCCGTCCGGAAACCGCTTCAATGTCACCGGTCTGTTCTTGAAGTGAGGTAACAAGAACGGTGCGACCCGCGCGTAGTATTCTACCACCTGAGCTTTGGTAAACTTACCCGCTGGATAAAGTACTTTATCCGGGTTTGAAACGGTGATGTTCCCGTGGGCAGTTATCGGAGTTCGTGTCACTGATAACTACTTCGTGCGCGCAGGCGTACTCAGGTGCAACGCCTGCACTAGCGAGGTAGCGCGAAGGAAACGGTCTCGTTCGCCCCGCGGTGATTCGACCAGAAGTTTGTGCCATCAAACGCCAGTGAGCGGGAAGCGAATGGAACCACCGCGAGGTCTTCTATCGCGGCGTCGGCGTCCTGGAAATGGATCCGCGCAATCCGCCACTCTTCTGTCTTGCCGGGCACGTTCTTGTTTTCTTTGCCTCGCAAGACATAGAGCACACCGTCGGCAAGGGTATGCCCGCAAATCTCCGCGCCGGCATCGATCGTGCGCAGAACCTTGCCGGAATCGTCTACCTGGTGGATTTCGCCCTTGTACCACTGGCTTAAATAGTAATGGTCGCCGTCAAAGCTGAGGTATGAACCGGTGAAATCCGGGCAGGCAAACAACCTGGTGAACCCATCCTTCTCCGAGTAGCGGTAGATATACCGGTCGTCATTCAATCCTTTGCCCAAAGTAAAACGCCAGCCATCGCCTGTGAGTACACCGGCCCAGACGATCCCCGGCGGATCGATTTCATTGACGATTTGCCACGCTCCGACATCCACAGTGTAAAGCGTGCCGAGGTCGCGCGAGCTCAGCCACATCTGCTCGCCATCCCACGCCAGCGCCTGCGGAGTAATCACTAGCGAGCGATGCCGCCGCAATTCGATCACATTCTCCATCGAGCAGGATGCGCTTGCTCGCCTCGCCCGGCAAGTAACGCAAACCCGGCGAAATGCCGAAGTGTCAGTCTAGCTCGCTGTCGGAAAACGGCGTCTGACCCTTTTGAAAGCCGCTGCGGTGCTTATTATCAACAGCGCCGAAGTCGCAGGCTCCGGTATTTCTACAATTCCCGGCAGCGTGTTCCCCGGGGTCGTTCCGAAAGAGAACGTCGCGCCTGTCACTGTCGCCGCCGATGTAAGACCCGGGACGTTGATAACGAAGGTGGTGCCACTCGTCAGAAACGGGTTATGGCCTTTCAGCAGTGAACTGTTGGCGTTGGAGTACGCGCCGCCGGAGTACGTGCCGTTACTCGACGGCCCGATAATGCCGTGTTGGGGCGCTTCGCTGGAGGAGAGCAGGTCAAGCGTAAAACTTGAGCCTGAGTTGCTGAAATCCCAGCCCGTTGCCGCGGACGTGCCCACTGAGTACCCGCCCACGCTGGTGGACGTGACCGTCAACTCCGTCCCGCTACTCGAGGTTAAGCTCGAGGAACCAGTCGAGACATAAGGAGCGAGCGTAAAGGTGATATCGGTGAATAGCTGGCCGGCATCATGCGGGTTCGCCAGGTTATTATTCAGCGTGACAGTTATCGAATTCAGGTTCGTCACGAACGTCGCCGAAGCATTCTCCAACTCACCGTTGCCGGTCGCGTTACCGGTGGCGTTGTAAGTGATGGTGGTGCCGAACGCCGCGGCGTTACAAAACAGCGCAGCAGCAATCAAAAGCAGTTCTCTTCGCATAACACTCAACTCCTTCCTCGTTTGCCGCTGCGCAGTGTGGCGGACACGCTGAGCCTGCGCAAAAATTGGTGCGAACGTCAAGCAAATTATTCGTTAGCTACTTTAGGAGACGTGTTAGAGGCGCGTTGTTTTCAGGTACTTAGACGTACCTAGTATTAACTACGCAACCGTAAGTAATGCAGTGGCTCCGCTTTTTACGGAACAATGTTCGGAATGCCGTTAGATTATGATTGACTTTTCGGCGCGAAATTGATTCGCTCGATGGCAACCCTGCCCGGACCCTTTATGCCCCCGAAAGCCGATCCCTACGCAACGCCTTTTCAGCGCAGAGTTGATGCCTTGCTCCTCGTGCTGACCGTTCTAATCGGATACGTATTTTTCTTCAACTCCACGCACGGGCATTCTGTGAATGATGCCCGCGAGCATCAAAGGCAAACAAGTGTCTTAAGCTCCAGGTGAACCGGGCTATGGTACTGCATCGTTTACTGAAAAAGGCGGCGCCGCGAGCGGTTCTCGCGCTTCTCATAACCTCAAGTGCCGCCCAAGGCGCAACGGACACTTGGAAGGCAACGGCATCTGACAACAATTTTAGTAACAGCGCAAACTGGACAACGACTGCACCAGGATCTGGTGACACAGCACTTTTCAATTCGTCCAGCAACTTCACCAGCTTGACGATCGGCAGCACTTCTCAAGCTCTAAACAGTCTGACATTCGACACGAGCGCTGCTGCTTTTATCATTGGTTCGACCGCAGGCAACGGTATTGCTCTCAGCAATGGCGGGACAATACAGATCGCAAGCACGTTTTCGGGTACGAACCTGACAGAAACCATCAACGCACCGTTGACCGGGTTTGGAGCGAGCAATAGCAACAACACGTATACCTTCGCGAATAACTCGTCGGCGGCGAACAACGATCTTCTTGTTATTGGCGGGTCGATCACTTCAAGCAACAACGGCGGACATACCACCGCGATTACCTTCACCGGCACCGGCAACGGTTCTGTCTCCGGGATTATCAGTGGAAGCGGAGGAGGATTATCGGTGACGAAGAGCGGCAGCGGGACTTGGATTTTGACTGGCAGCAACACCTACACTGGAGGGACTACTGTAAGTGCTGGTACACTCCTTGTGGACGACACCTCAGGTTCGGGAACCGGCACAGGCAGCGTCACGGTGAGTGGCACAGGCACGCTCGGTGGGACGGGAACGATCAGCGGCCCGGTGACGATACAGAGCGGCGGTACACTTAATCCCGGCAACAGCGGCGCAGCCGGATCGGCTGCCGCCGTCGGGACGTTGCACACCGGCGCGTTGACCTTACAGAGCGGGAGTAACTCCGTTTTTGATGTGGCCACGCCTACCAACTTCGACAAGGTGATTTCGAGCGGGGCGCTGAACCTGGGCGGAAACTTGAACGTAAACATCGCTTCCGGCCAAACGTTCACGCAAGGACAGACATTGACTCTTTTCAGCGGCACGTCAGAGACGGGCACGTTCACCGGTCTCGCGAACAACCAGGTTGTTTACTATGACGGCTATGGGTTCACGGCGGATTACACGAACACTGGATTCAGCCTGGTGGCGATCCCCGAACCGAGCACGTGGTTCGCGGCTGCACTGACCTTACTAGCACTAGGCTATACACAGCGCCGGAAGCTGGTGCCGGCGCTTAAGCTCTTTCGTCGTTAGGACCCGTCGATTCGAGTACCGCACGACGTTTCCAATCGAGCTGGTTTGCCGTGTAGCGTGCGTCGTTTGAGCCAGCAGCACCAGTCTCTCTTCGGAGCGCGGCCTGAACTTCCACAATTTCTGTTCTCTATGCGCTCTGTGTTCTCGAGCGAAGCGGTCGGTTAACGCTTGCCGTTCGCGACATTGCGATTGCGACATGCAGAGGCGGCAGTAGAATCGCACCCTTATGCCGTACAAAGACGTCACGCCGCCGCAGGGAGAGAAGATCACGCGAGGTCAGGAATTGAATGTGCCGGACCGGCCGATCATTCCATTCATTCGCGGCGACGGCACCGGGCCGGATATCTGGGCGGCTAGTGAGCGGGTCTTTGATGCCGCAGTCGAGAAGGCATATGGCGGGAACAAGAAGATCGCGTGGTTTGAAGTGTTCGCCGGCCAGGCGGCAAAGGACAAGTTCGATAGTTGGCTGCCGGATGAAACCGTAGAAGCTTTTCGCGAGTACCTCGTCGGCATCAAAGGACCGTTAACTACTCCAGTCGGCGGAGGTATTCGCTCTCTCAATGTAGCCTTGCGGCAGCTACTTGACCTTTACGTTTGTCTCCGGCCTATCCAGTACTTCAACGGCGTCCCCTCGCCCGTGAAGCATCCCGAGAAGGTGGACATGGTAATCTTCCGCGAGAACACCGAGGATATCTATGCCGGGATCGAGTACGCGGCTGGAACCCCGGAAGCAAAAAAAATACTCGACTTCCTGCAAAAAGAGTTCCCGCAGGCGTTCGATAAGGTTCGGTTTGGGACCGAAGAAAAAGCGCGCGAATTCTGGCAAACCGTCGGTGCGAAGGATTTCCCCACCGAGGTAGCGGTAGGGATCGGAATTAAGCCCGTGAGCTACTCGGGAAGCGTGCGACTGATTCACAGCGCAATTAGCTACGCCATCCAGAACAAACGCCGCAGCGTGACGATGGTGCACAAGGGTAACATCATGAAGTTTACGGAAGGCGCATTCCGCGACTGGGGTTACGAGATTGCGAACCAATTCTTTGGCGCGAAAGAAATCGACGGCGGCCCCTGGTGCCGCATTCCCGATGGCAAACCGGGAGCGGGGATTGTCATCAAAGACGCGATTGCTGATATCACCTTGCAACAGGTGCTGACGCGGCCAGAAGACTTCGATGTGATAGCTACCCTGAACTTAAACGGCGACTACTTAAGCGATGCCCTCGCCGCCCAGGTAGGTGGAATAGGTATCGCACCGGGCGGAAATATTAACTATATCACCGGTCACGCCGTCTTCGAAGCTACTCATGGCACCGCGCCTAAGTACGCCAACCAGGACAAGGTAAACCCCGGCTCGGTAATACTGTCGGGGGAAATGATGTTCCGCTACATGGGCTGGATCGAAGCAGCCGACCTGATCATCAAAGGTCTGAACGGCGCCATCGCCAGCAAACGCGTGACCTACGATTTCGCGCGCCTGATGCAAGGCGCGACAGAGATCAAGTGCTCGCAATTCGGAGATAACGTTATCGAGCACATGTGACGCGTGTTTATTCTACAGCGCAGTTCTTTATAAATGGGGTGGCGAAATGCTTCCTGACACTGCGCCGCGACCATGTCGCTTCCGATTCTTTTCTCCACCGTTGCAACCGCGAAATTACGATGCAATTGATGAATCCCGCTCAAAGAACGTGCCGCCTGCGCGCCCTCGTTTAGCCGAACGGGCGCAACTTAGAATTCATGGCTATACCCAAATACGACGAAATTATGCTGCCACTGCTTGACATCATCTGGTGGGAAGCATCGTCGCAACTGTCTGGAAGACGAACGATTCAGCCAGTCAGACGTACTTTAGGCGGCGTTTGCTCTTGAGCGAGTCAGCGAGAGAACCAGCAATGGCGCGAGGCTCAGGAATAACAGCGTGAGCGTGGCCGAAGATTCGGGGATTTTGGCGGCTTCTACATTGAGGGTGAAGTTCTGGTTTGGTTCACTGCCCCAACGCCAAACGTATGTGCCTGGGGCGATACCAATTGACGCAAGGCTCCCGTAGAAGAAGGAATCACCCTGCACGAAACTGCCCGAGACAAAACCAGCCGGCACGAACAGCAAGTCAGCTCTGCCGCTGATCCCGATTAAGCCATTTGCGCCCGCGCCACTGTAGCCCCCGCTTCCGCGGCCAAAGCTCGTGGGCCCAGTAAAGCCGGAGTAAATGTCGACCCAGCTCAATAATGGTGTTCCCGCGATGATGACGCCGTTCTGTGGATCTATCTCCGTGCCCACAGGCACTGTAGTTTGATAAGTCAGGCCAGTTAAGTCCATGTTGCCGTAGCCACTCGCGACAACTCCCGATGGTTCTTGCACCACGGTCATGACAAACCCGGCCTCTAACGATGAAACAGCAAGCAGGATTACGGCAGAGAGTAATGTTACACGCATCAAGTGTCGGCCGGATGCTATTCACCTCACCAAGTAATTGCAAGCAATAAACAATCTCTAGGAACGCAGGAAATGGGATTTCTAAGAAGTCTTTCGTTCCTGTTCGCTAAGAGATTGCCCGCGCGTAAGTAATGAAGACGGAGAACGAGCCGGCAACGCACCGAAGAGAGTTATACTAGCGTCAGAATTTTCCTGCTTTTCTGTGTTGCTAACAAACTGTTCTGTTACGCGCGAAGGGATTGAAGTCGGTATTGCGGTCGAAGATGTCGATGCCTTCGGCCCGTTTCAGCGCGTTGACTACGGCGTAGGTGAGCGGGATGGCGAGGAACTCGTACACTACTTTGAAAGCGTAACCCCAGAAGATGAGGCTGCCAATGGTTGGCCACGGTGTATAGCCGACGAATGCGATAAGCATGATCGTGATGGTATCAACGAACTGGCCCGTGATGGTTGAGCCGACGAACCGCGTCCACGGCCATTTGCCATCGGTCCAGAGTTTCATCTTTGCGAGCGTGTAGGAGTTGGTGAATTCGCCGGCCCAGAAAGCGACAAGGCTGCCGATGACGAAACGCGGCACGGTGTAAAAAACTGACTCGAACGCCCGCTGGTTAGTAAATTCCGGCGCGGCGGGGAACCACGTCACGAAGACGCCCATCAAGGTGAGGATGATGTTCGAGAAAAACGCCAGCCAGATCGCGCGTCGGGATGCGCCGTA
>JAFASN010000005.1 GCA_019244415.1 Verrucomicrobiota bacterium
GGCCCACGAACAACTGTCGAAACGCCGCAGGCGCGGACGTTTGTCTCGAAATGGTTCAGCGGGTCGTGCACGTAGGCAATGACAAGGTCGTGCTGGCCGAAGTACTCACGGTACTTCTGCGGCAGATCTCGGGGTGCGACCGCAATAAAGAATGGAGCGAGCCGCGGATCGTCGAGTACCAAATCGGAGCCGGTGGTCAGCGCGGCGAATGGACGATTGGCGAGGACGCGAACGTCATCGAACTCACTGCGCAACGCGCGAATCACCGGCAAGGTGAGAATGAAATCGCCCAGCGCACCGCCGCGGACGACGAGCGCTCTCTTAATATGCGAACAATGCCAGCGCGATCAGTGCGAGGCCGTAGACAAAACCGAGGGCGTTAATGCCGCGCCAGCGCGCGGCGGTCTTGCTCAGCCAGGTAATTTGATCGCGCAGTTGGTACGGCATCGTCACGTAGATGAGCCCAAGCACGATGAGAATGTAGGCGAGAACGGTAAGTACCAGCCGGCTCATTTCATAGCGAAAGAACGCCGCATCGAGCAGCGGCTCGGCCGCGAGCAGAAGCAGAATGCCGAGCGCGCGCACAGCTAAGAATTCATCGACGAAGCGGATGGTGAGAAGAAAGCCAATCGGCAACGCAATCAGGAAAGGGCGGCGGAAGGTGGAGAACTCGCCCATCTCCATGGTGGAAACGAGCCAGAAGCTCCAGACGAGATCGATGGCGAGCAGCACGATGCCGGCGAGGCGCGATCGTGGAAAACCGGCCGCGCTTTGCTGCGCTTTTCCGTGCAAGGTGAAGCCGCCCGCGGTGAAAAGGCAGAGGATAAGGCCGGCGATAAAGGCAGCGGTTTGGAGCGACAGGTGGTAGATCATTCGTTAGCTCACCGGGGTGCCGTAAAGGCTAAAGCCGTTCGCGCGCGTGATCGCGACGTCGAAAATTTGGCCGACCCGTTCGCGCGCTGCCTCGAAAACGACCACCTTGTTCGTTCGTGTGCGGCCGCTCAGGCGCGCGGCGTTCGTTTTGCTCACGCCTTCGCACAAAATTTCGGCGCGCGTGCCGACCAGCCGTTCATGGGCGCGTCGCGCCGCGGCGTTCACCACTTGCAACAAATCCTGGTTCCGCGCTTCTTTCATCGATTCCGGCAGTTGATCCGGCATTTCCGCCGCGGGCGTTTCCCGGCGCGGCGAATAGCGGAAGACAAAGGCATTGTCGAAATCGAGGGCCTCAACGAGGGAGCGCGTCGCCTGGTAATCGGATTCAGTTTCGCCGGGAAAACCGACGATGACGTCGGTGGTAATCGCGATACCTGGACGAGCGGCGCGGATTTTGTCCACGAGCTTGCGGTACTTAGCCGCAGTGTAGGGGCGATGCATGGCTTTAAGGATGCGGTCGGAGCCGGATTGCAGCGGCAGGTGAATGTGCTCGGCAAGTTTGGGCAATGCCGCGAATGCTTCGATCAAATCATCCCGAAAACCGATAGGATGCGGCGAAGTGAAACGGAGCCGTTCCAAGCCATCGATGGCGTGCACCGCTTCGAGTAACTGCACGAAGGGGCTCTTGCCCGCGCGTTGAGAGGTTGAGGGGTTGAGAGGTTGAGCTGAGGTAACCTCGTGCCGGCCATAAAGGTTCACGATTTGACCGAGCAGCGTCACTTCCTTTACACCGCAAGCTACTAGCGCGCGCACTTCGCTCACGATCTCCTCGACCGTGCGGCTGCGTTCGGTTCCGCGGGTGCGCGGCACGATGCAAAAGGTGCAGTGCATGTTGCAGCCCTGCATGATCGAGACGAACGCGGTCGGCTGTCGCGGCCGCAGCGTTTGCTCACGGATGGTCGATTGTGAGCCCTGTTCCTCCGCGACATCGCAAATGGTGTAACGCAGGTCTTCGAACGACTGGTCGCTCTCGGCCGCGCGCAATAGTCGCGCTGTACTCGATTTGCGCGCGACGAGCTCGTCCACGTAATCAGCGACCCGGTGAAATTTCTGTGTGCCGACGACGAGATCGAGGTGCGGTACTTCGCGCAGCAAGGACGCGCCGCGCGCCTGCGCCATGCAGCCAAGGAAGCCGAATACGACATGCGGCCGCGCACGATTAATCCGGCCGAGCATTCCCATTTTGCCGAGTGCCTTCTGCTCCGCCATGTCGCGCACACTACAGGTGTTGAGCAGGACGACGTCCGCTTCGTTTTCGCTTGCCACCCGCCGGTAACCACGCGCGACGAGCGAGTACGCCACCTGCTCGGAATCGCGCTCATTCATCTGGCAACCGTAGGTTTTGATGAAGAATGTGGGCATGGCGAAACGCGAATGATACACAGCGCGAGCCGGTGCGCTACGCTGGCACGGCGAAGATGTGAATGCTGAACCGGGAATGCGGAATGCGGAATGCGCAATGCGTAATGCGTAATGCGTAATGGTGAATGGTGGATGGTGATTGGTGATCAGTGACTGCAAGCGGTCGTAAATGGTTCCGTCATTCCGAACGTGTTTGTAGGGCAACGATTCCTCGTTGCCCAACCCGTACCTCTCGCCAACCAGGAATGGTTGGCCTACAGAAAACGCGGATGAGGAAATCTCTCGTTCGACAAACGGTTATGACCCGGACCAAACCTGAGTACGACATCATGCCGGACAACCTGTAGGGCAACGATTCCTGGTTGCCGAACCCGTCCGATGTTCTGGGTTCCACGAGAGCAGAAATAGGCAGAGATGCTTCGCTGTACTCAAATGCTGGGCGGAGAAAGATCTACGACATGCCTCCTCGTGAACGGTAGGAGCGCGCTGCCGGCCATGACTATTCGCCAGTCACTATTCGCTATTCACCCGCTGCAAATTCCACTTGAATGAGTACGAATGAATGATGCGGCGATTGGAATCATCGGCGGCAGCGGCGTGTACCAGATGGAAGGGCTGGCCGAGCTGACGGAACGCCATGCGCAGACGCCGTTTGGCGCGCCCTCGGACGTGATCGTGGGCGGCAAGATGTCGGGCCGGCAGGTGTACTTTTTGCCGAGGCACGGGCGCGGGCACCGCATTTTGCCGCATGAGCTGAATCATCGGGCGAACATTTACGCGCTGCGTTCGCTCGGCGTGCGCTGGATCATTTGCGTGACGGCCGTCGGCAGTCTTCAGGAAAAGTACGCGCCGCGTGATGTGCTGCTGCCGTCGCAATTTTTCGATCGGACAAGCCAGCGTGCCCAGCAGACGTTTTTCGGCGAAGGAATTGCGGCGCACGTTTCCTTCGCCGAGCCGCTTTCGCCAAATCTCCGGAAGTTGCTGGCCGAAGCGGCACGGGAAAGCGGCGCGCGCGTGCACGATGGCGGTACTTACGTGAACATGGATGGCCCGGCATTTTCCACGCGAGCCGAATCAGAATTCAACCACCGGCAAGGCTTCGATGTCATCGGCATGACCAATGTGCCGGAAGCAAAACTGGCACGCGAGGCAGAGATCGCGCTGGCCACGCTGGCCATGATCACCGACTACGATTGTTGGAAAGTGCAGGAAGAACCTGTTTCGGCGGTAACCGTGTTACGGCATCTCGTGGCAAATGCGGCGACGGCGAAAAAAATCCTGGCTGCGGCGATTCCGCGGATTCCGCGGCGAGCGGATTGGCCGGAGCATTTCGCGCTGGACAGCGCGATTGTCACAGACCGGAAGTTGTGGCCGGAGCAGACGCGGCGGAAACTGGAGGCGATCTTGTCGCGGGTGACGTGAAAAAGATATTGCCACGAAAGCACGCGCTATGGTAATTATAAGGACATCCACCACCAGCACACCATGACCGCTAAACTAATCACCGCCGTATTCGCCGTCGTGCTCCTCGGCGCCTGCCAATCCACGCAGATGGCTGGACGCTCCACGCTCGAGCAGCGAACGCTGGCCAAGCGGCAGAATAACGCCACTTACGCCGCGAATTCCGATGTCGAGCCCGCGCCGCCAGCAGAAGGCCCGGATGATGTTCCAGAAGGCGCAACCCGCGACGTGAACCGCAACCCCGCGCTTGTCCCGTCGCCGCTGCTGCGTTATTCCGCCGCGTCAATGACGCCGTAAGGCCGGCGGTCGCGCCAGCCGCCGGTTGCTGTCATTCCGAAGCTGCGTGTAGGACAACGATTCCTCGTTGCCGAATCTGTAACCCTCGCCAGCAAGGAATGGTTGGCGTACC
This sequence comes from Verrucomicrobiota bacterium, assembly GCA_019244415.1. Classification (GTDB taxonomy): domain Bacteria; phylum Verrucomicrobiota; class Verrucomicrobiia; order Chthoniobacterales; family UBA10450; genus AV69. Next base: position 4,166 of record JAFASN010000005.1, read on the forward strand.
GAATTCGTGGAAGAGAAGGCGGGAGGGCAGCGCTCAAGCGCGGACGTTCGCTTTACAACCACAAACCCCACGAGAGCAGCGACGCGGCGTCGCTCCAGACGCTGGCTTTGGTGTCACCGAGTACGACCACGATGACATCGCGGCCCGGACGTGAGCCGCTGGCGATGAGACAATGCCCCGCGGCTTCGGTGTAGCCGGTTTTCATGCCGTTACAAAAGGGAAGCCGCCTGAGTACTTTGTTAGTAT
>JAFASN010000104.1 GCA_019244415.1 Verrucomicrobiota bacterium
ACGTTGGCGCAAAGGCCTTTCTCACGCTCCATTGTTTGCTCGAGTTTTTCGCAAATCGGCACCCAGTTTTCGCGGCCGACGCGCTGCCCGAGGTCGCGCGCGATCTCGCGCATCACCGGCACGCGCGAGTCGCCCTTTTTGTAAACGCGATGGCCGAAGCCCATGATCTTGCTCTTGCTGGCGAGATGCTCCTTCAGCCAGACCTCAGCGCGATCGGGCGTTTGGATTTCGTCGAGCATTCGCATTGATTCCTCGTTAGCGCCGCCATGCAACGGGCCTTTCAACGTGGCGCACGCGCTCGTGACCGCGGCGTACATGTCCGCCAGCGTAGAAGCGGTGACACGGGCGGCAAACGTGGAAGCATTGAACTCATGGTCGGCGTAGAGGACAAAGATTGTATCCATCATTCTGATCTGCCAATCCTGTGGTACTTCGCCGTTGAGCTTGTAGAAAAAATTGCCGGCCATGGTGAGATCTGGGCGCTCCGGGACCGGCTCCTCGCCGTGCTGAATGCGATAGCCGTCGGTGATCAATGTTGAGGTTTTGGCGATCAGCCGGATCGCCTTGCGGACATTGGCCTCGTGCGAATGGTCATTCAGATCCGGATCGAAGGGCGCGAGCATGGAAACTCCTGTGCGCAGCATGTCCATCGGATGCGTGTTTCGCGGCATGAGGCGCATCATTTCGTGCACCTGCCGCGGAACGGCGCGCGCTTCCGCGATCTCGCGTATAAATTTTCCCAGCTGCTCGAAATTCGGCAGCTCGCCATTGAGCAACAGATAAGCGACTTCCTCGAAGCTCGCTTTCTCGGCCATCTCGTGGATATCGTAACCGCGGTACATCAGGCCCGCGTTGGGATCGACCCAGCAGATTTGCGTTTCGCCCGCGATCACGCCGGCGAGTCCGGGGCTGTAAGGAGGTTTTGTCTCAGTGGAGGTCGTGCTCATGGTTTTCCGCATCTGTCATCCGGAGCGGAGCGAACAATCGCTCACCCCGTCGCTGACAGCGCTTCTCACACCATTAGAGATGTTTCGCTTCCGCTCAACATCCCATTGCTTCGCTTCGCCCGTTCACTCTTTCGCGATCGTCCGCTCGATGCGGCGATCCGGCAGCAGCCACATGAGCGCGACAATCACAAACAGCACAGCCGAAATCGCCGTACTAAAAAACGCAGCGGCAATCGCGATTGCGTACAGCACCGGAGAAAGTTTTCCTTTTAGGTCTGCTCCAATTGCGCGCGCCAAACGCGAATCCCTACCCTGCTCGTGAATGATCGCCCGTTGCAAGATCCAGTAGGCGATCGCCGCCATGAGCAGAACGCCGCCGTAGCAAACCGTCGGCGCGAGAGCGAGATGTGTTTCGCCCATCCAATCGGTCACGAAGGGGAAAAGCGAAAGCCAGAACAACAGATGTAAATTCGCCCACAGCACGCCGCCCCGGACGCTCTCCGTCACCTGAAACATGTGATGATGATTGTTCCAATAAATCCCGAGATAAATGAAGCTGAGTACGTAGCTCGAAAACGGCGGCAGTTCCGCAAGCAACGCGCGCACGGAAGCGTCATGCGGCGCGTGCAACTCCAGCACCATGATGGTGATGATGACGGCAAAGAACCCGTCGCTGAATGCCTCCAAGCGACTCGTCGGCATTAGACCTGGCCGTCTCTCAAGCGCGATAACCGCGCCAGCTCTCGGCTTTTGGATCGTACTCAAGCATCTCGTACAGCTCCGCGCGCGTTTGCATACGATCGAGCCAATCGCGCTGATGGCGGTTTGCTTTCAGGGCCGCGAAAAATTCATGCGCGGTTTTCAACGTCACACGCAATGCGCTTTGCGGGTAAATCACCATGCGATATCCGAAATCGGCCAGCTGCTGGAAATCGAGCAGCGGACTTTTGCCGAACTCCGTCATGTTCGCCAGGAGTGGGACGTTTACTTCCTCTGCGAAAGTACGGAACTCGTCCGCGCTCTGAAGCGCTTCGGGGAAAATCGCATCCGCGCCCGCCGCCACGTACTCATTCGCGCGCTTTACCGCACCCGCGAAACCTTCCACCGAGCGAGCATCGGTTCGCGCGATGAGTACAAACTCCCGGTTGCGTTTCGCCGCGACGGCCGCGCGGATTTTCGCCGTCATCTCTTCCATCGCGATGAGCGACTTGCCAGCGAGATGACCGCAGCGCTTCGGAAATTCCTGGTCTTCAATATGGCAGCCAGCGAGCCCGGCGGCTTCGAGCTCGCGAATAGTACGGCTGGTATTCTCGACGCCGCCGAACCCTGTATCGGCATCGACAATGGCGGGGATTTTCACAGCTTGCGCGATCCAGCCGGCAAGGCGCGCCACTTCGTTCAGCGTGAGCAAGCCAATGTCGGGCAAACCGGCGGTCATGTTCGCCAAGCCAGCGCCGCTCACGTACACGGCCTCGAACCCGGCGCGCTCGACCAGCCGCGCGAATGCGGCATTCGGCACGCCTGGCATGGTGACACAGCCATTCGCGATCAGCTCACGCAAACGCGCGGCCGCAGTCATTCGGAGCGAAGTCGAGGAATCCCGTGGCACTGATTTAAGCTGACGCGCCGGATCGCTCGACTCCGGCTCCTTTCACTCGGGACGACAGCATGTACTTACGGCATGCGCAGCAATTGCATTAGCTGCCGCACGTCGTTCTGTTCATCGAAATGCCAGCAGTGCTCGAAGATTTGCGCGCAGCGTTCGCGGCCGAGTGAAGGCTCGACCAGGCGCAAAAACTTTTGCTCCAGCTCCGCGTCCGAGACCGGGTTCTTCGCGTTGCCCAACGGATAATCGACCCGTTTCGTCACCGTGCGGCCGTCTGCCAGCGTGACGTGCACAATGTTCGCTACCGCTTCCGCATAAATCCCGCTCAGTTCCGCGTTGCGCTCCACGCGCACGTTCTCCAGAAATTTCCAGATCGCCGGGTCCATGAACCGCGACGGCTGAAATTGTCGCTCAGTCACTTCGCCGTCGATCAATGCAACCGCGGTGATATAGGGCAAACTATGGTCAGCGGTCTCGCGCGTCTCCGGTTTCCATTTTTCCGGTTCGCTGCCGATGATGTCCACGGCGGCATCGTGTGACTCGATCAACACCGATTTGATCTGTTTAACGTCGCTGATCTGCTCCCGCAAAAACAGCGCCGCTTCGATCGCGCTCTGGCTGTGGTACTCAGCCGGCCAGTACTTAATGCTCGTCTTCAGGATCATCGAGGCCGGCCCTAATTGCGACGGCACCCATGGCGCGGAAAACTTCTCAGCCACGTTTCCTAACGAGACGCCGAGTTCTTTCTCAAAACCCATTTGGCCCTCGAAGATCGGCGCCGGCCCGGTCATGCCAGCGCGCGCCAGCAGCGCCGCGTAAACACCGTGGCGGGCGGCGTTGGCGAAAGCCACACCTTTCCAGTGCGATAATTCACCGACGCGCGCCTGCCGGAACGCCGCGCAATTCACGCCGGCGATGTTCACCGCGTGTCGCGTTTTGTCGCTGTCGAGTTTCATCAACTTCGCCGCGGCGAGCGCGGTCGAAAACGCGCCGTAAGTGGGATGATCCCATCCGCGGGCGCGAATACTGGCGGCATCGCACAACCGGCATTGTACTTCGTACCCGAGTGCTGCCGCGGTAATCATCTCACGGCCGCTTGCGCCAACGCTCTCGCCCGCCGCCAGGACAGCGGAAAAGTTGTCACTCGGATGAGCCGGTTCTTTCGAGAGGTAAGTGTCGTTGTAATCGAAGTACCGGATGCAACAACCGGTCGCGAACGCCGCCCAATCCGGTGGCGCCTGATGGTCCGTGCCGATCACGGTCGCGCCATTTTTTGCCGAGAACTCCGAGGCGACTTCCCGCGCAATTCGGCACGGCTCCTCGTGCCACGCGCCGAGCGCGCAGCCGATGGAGTCAATCAAGCGACGCTTCACCTCGTGCACGGTTTCACGCGACAAATCTTCGTAATGCAGCGCTCCGGCGTACTCAGCGAGTTGATGGGCAAGCGTCGTCGTCATGGCAAAAATGAGCCTGCAATGTGACGATGAATCTCGCTCAGGCAAGCGCTCCGCGATTTAGACGAAGCTGCGGCGCAAATTCACCGCGTACTGAAGCAGGTCGAGATACTTCGCACGCGAGATCTCGATCGCACCGAACTGTTGCAGGTGCGGAGTTAGCCATTGCGTGTCGAGCAAGGCAAAACGCTGCTGCTTGAGCCGTTCCACCAGGCCAGCGAGGGCGATCTTCGACGCATCGCTCACGCGGTGAAACATCGATTCGCCGAAAAACGCGCCGCCTAACGCGACGCCGTACAGTCCGCCCGCCACTTTCCCGTCCTGCCATGCTTCCACCGAATGGGCATAGCCGAGCTGGTGTAAACGCTCGTAACTGGTGACTATCTCATCATTGATCCATGTCTCGGCTCGTCGCGCACACGCGCGAATCACTTCAGGGAACGCGCGGTCGATTTTCAGCTCGAACACCTGGCGTTTCCAGCTGCGGCGGGCAGTGTGCGGCAGATGGAAATTCTCCAGGGGGATAATGCCGCGACGCCTCGGAGAAAACCATTCGATGCCGCCCTCGTCCATGGCCATGGGGAAAACGCCGAGGCGGTAGCCGTGCAACAAAATCTCCGCATCGATCATCTCTCTTCAGTGGTAACCAAGTGCATCCGCACAGCAACTCGCGCGCTTGCATCAGCGCGGTCGTTTCCTAGTATGAGCCATGAAACGCCTGACGCTGCTTCTGCTTCTCGCGGTTTGTGCTCTGGCCGGCGGCTGCGCTGACCCGCTCGAGCAACGCAGCACGCAGGATGTCCAGTCACAACTCCAGCGCGGTGTGACTGGCCAGGGCCAGCTCGGTCCCGAGCCGCGCACGCCGGATGATCCGGCTGCGCAGCACGCTGTCCCGCAAGATCATCCCTGATCGCGTGAACACAGACGCTGTCGGTCAGCATTCGAAGATCCTTATCCTCGACTTCGGCTCACAGTACACCCAGGTCATCGGGCGGCGCATTCGCGAGATGCAAGTGTACTCAGAGATCGTGCCGTTCGATATGCCGGCCGATGCCATCGCGCGCGACCGGCCGAATGGCATCATCCTCTCGGGCGGTCCCGCCAGCGTCTATGATCGAGGCGCACCGCAGATCGATCCGCAAATTTTCACGCTCGGCATTCCGATTCTGGGCATCTGCTATGGGCTGATGCTCATGGCCCATCATCTTGGCGGGGAAGTCCGTTTCACGGGGCGGCGAGAGTACGGAGCGGGAACGCTACAGGTCAGCGACGGCTCGCAGCTCTTCCACGGGCTCGGCAACGAGATTGATGTCTGGAATAGTCACGGCGATGAAGTGACAGGCTTGCCCTCCGGCTTTCGCGTCGCCGCACGAACGACCGGCTCGCCTTTCGCCGCGATCGAAGATCCGCAACGCCGACTCTACGGACTCCAGTTCCATCCCGAAGTCGCCCATACTCCACGGGGGCGCGAAATCCTTCAGAACTTCGTCTATCAGATATGCCATTGCACGATGGATTGGACGATGAGTTCCTTTATCGAGGATGCGTGCAGGCGGGTGCGGGCGCAGGTAGGCGACAACAAGGTCGTACTCGGACTTAGCGGTGGAGTAGATTCTTCCGTAGTAGCCGCGCTCCTGCACAAGGCAATCGGTGACCAGCTTACGGGCGTTTTTGTCAACAATGGGCTACTTCGCGCGGGCGAAGAAGAAGTAGTTCAGCGCGTGTTCGGCGAAAACTTTCACGTGAAGCTTAAGTACGTTGACGCCTCCGAGCGGTTCCTGGCTGCCTTGCACGGAGTCACTGATCCTGAGAAGAAACGAAAGATCATCGGTAACGAGTTCGTCGCCGTCTTCCAGGGAGCGACTGAGGAGCTACTCGCCGAAGACGAACAAAATGGCCGTGCTGGCCATGGCGGCTACAAGTTTCTCGCGCAAGGCACACTTTATCCCGACGTGATTGAGAGTGTCGCTATCGGCGGCAACCCTGCGCACGTTATTAAGAGTCACCACAACGTCGGCGGACTTCCCGAGAAAATGCACTTCGAGCTCGTCGAGCCCGTGCGTGAGCTATTCAAGGACGAAGTGCGCCAGGCTGGTCTCCAGCTTGGTCTTCCCCGTGAAATAGTCTATCGCCAGCCTTTCCCCGGGCCCGGTCTCGCCGTTCGCATCCTGGGCGAAGTAACTCCGGAGCGGCTCCGAATTATCCGGCATGCTGACACTGTTGTGCAAAGTGAAATGGAAGCGAGCAACTGGTACTATCGCGTCTGGCAATCCTTTGCCGTTCTTTTGCCGGTGCAAAGTGTGGGAGTGATGGGTGACCAGCGCACCTATGACTACACCATCGCGCTCCGGATTGTCGAAAGCCAGGATGGCATGACTGCCGACTGGGTGCGTGTGCCGTATGATCTGCTCGCGCGAATCTCCAACCGCATCGTCAACGAAGTTAAGGGAGTGAATCGCGTCGTTTACGATATCTCGACCAAGCCGCCTAGCACGATAGAATGGGAGTAACCGAGCCGGCCTGGCGCAGGCGGCTTTGTCTGATCTCAAACCCGGAGAGAATCAGAAGTACTAAAAACAGGGCGAGGTCGATGAGAAGGTGAGAGGTGAAAGTCAGGTTCCGGCCGGCATTGCCAAAGCAGCCACAGCTCACATCGATCCCGCGCAATCTCGCTGTCACACTCGCGGCTATGAACACCAGTACCATCGCGAGCAGGAGAAATGATGCGCCCGCGCAAAGCCGGGACCACCAAAGCGCAAGCGCGCTAACGATCTCCAGCCAGGGCAGGTAGAAGGCGAGCACCGCCGCGCCTGTCCAGGGAAGTAGATGGTAGTTGCTGATGTCAGTGGCAAATCGCACCGGTGTAAAAACCTTCATCACTCCGGTGTAGATAAATACAAGGCTGACCAGCACCCTGAGTACGAGCACAAGTAACTTCGCCACTCCTGCCCTGTTCACTTTTCGCTGCTCTTCCATGCTTCCCAGCCGCCGGTCAGGACAAACACATTTTTCAAGCCCGCTTCTTCCCGCAGCCTGCGCGCTACTTCACGGCTAGCGCCGCAGGTTTGTTTGCTGCAATAGACGACAAGCTTCCGCTCGGGAGACCAGCTATTCAGCACGGCCGGCAGTAAATTATCCCACTCGTCGGTACTTAGCGGCAGCGCACCAGGCACATGCTCCTTCTCGTACTCAGTGCCCGGCCTCGCATCGATCCACATCGCTTCCCTTCCCCAGCTTTTCGCCTCTTGCACGCTGACCTCATCCGCGGTGGCCGGCTGCCGCCACGACAGCCGGTTTCGCATGTAAACCGCCTGCACAACCGCCGGGAGCAACGCCAGGCTTAGGATCAGAAGTACTTGCCTGGCTGCCCGGCGCGTCACCGGCTCGTTGTTCCCGGACCCACCACGCGCGCGGTGGCGAAAACTGGTTTGCCGCCATTCTCCGGCTGGATCGTCAGCGTCGAGCTCGCCGCGTGCGAAGTATCGCGCGGCGCCACTTCTACCGAAAACTCGTTCGCGCCGATCGATGTCACCTTTGCCGTGAAATCAGGACTCGAGCTTGTGACTTTCAAGTTCTTCGCGCCTGTTTCCTTCGCCAGCTTTACCGTGATTGTTTTCGGCTTGGCCGGGTCGCCATTTTGCCAGTAAACAAACGTGGGTCGCAACTCTACCGCTTGTGGAATGATCGCCCGCAGGGTAAGTACGGTGGCGGGCGTCTTCGGATCATCAGTCTGTACTTCGACCGTTTTCTGTTGCAGGCCTGTACTCGAGCCGATGTTGAATGTCGCGGTGATTTCCCCGCTCTCGCCCGGCTGAATTACTTCCTTGTGCGGGCTGGTCGTAGTGCAGCCGCACGACGTTCGCACCGACTTAATGTAAACAGGTTGCGAACCATCATTGTGGTACTTAAAGCTGCCGACGGCCTTCGTCTCACCGAGGGCGGGATGCAGCTCGATTTGTGTCTGTTCCCACTTCAGGTTTGCCAGGGCAGCATGACTTCCGGCGAGGAGGGCAACAATAATTGCGAGAGTATTGATCTTCGTGTTCATCTTTTCGCGACGTGTTCTCCAATATATTCAGCAACCGCTTCACGCCAACTTCGCGGCGTCACACCGGTGAGCTGCGTGAACTTCTCCGTTGATAATACCGTGTAAACCGGCCGGCGCGCGATGAAATTACTCATCTGCGCAAGCTTCAGCGGCTCGACTTTTCTCGCCCGCAATTCCATGCCCGCTCTCTGGCAACAATCGATGGCATACTGGCCGTACTCCTGCCAGCTACACTGGCCCGTGTTCGCCAGGTGCAGCACCCCGGTGGCACCGTTTTCCCATGCCAGCTTGAGCCACGATGCGGTGTCCACGGTGTAAGTAGGCGTCGAAACTTTATCCGCGACCGCGCTCACGTGCGCCGTCTCGCGCGCGCGGTTGATCAGCTGATCGACAAAACTCGGCCGGTCGGGCCCGAAAACCCACGAGACGCGCATGACGATGAAGTCCGGCGAAACGCTGAGTACCGCATTCTCGCCCGCGAGCTTCGATTCACCATAGACGCTTACCGGCCTCGCAGGATCGTCCTCGGAATACGGTAGCTCGCCCGCACCGTCGAAAACGTAGTCCGTACTCAGATGAATGAGTTTCGCGCGTCTGCTCTGGCATAGCTCGGCTAGCATGCCCGGCGCGCGCGCATTTACAGCGAAAGCTTCATCTCGATGCGATTCACAATAATCGACCGCGGTGAGAGCAGCGCAGTTGATTAGCAGGTCGAACTCCGCCGCGGATATTACCCGCTCGATTTCGTCGACCTTCGCCAAATCAAGCTCGGCGTGAGTAATTCCATGAACTTCAAACTCCCCGCTGTACTCACGCAGCAGCGCTTTGCCCAGCCGCCCGCCCGCGCCAAGTACGAGAATGCGCCGAATAATCAATATCTTCCTGTCCGCTCGAGCAGCGGCTCCCACCAGCTTCGATTATCCATGTACCACCTGATCGTTTCCTCCAGACCAGTGGCGAAATCGCGCCGCGGTTTCCAGTCCAATTGCGCGGCGGCGAAGCTCGAGTCGATGGCATAACGGCGGTCGTGCCCCAGCCGGTCAGTGACAAACGAGATTAAGCTCTCCGGTTTGCCGAGCTTTTGCAGAATAAGCTTTACTAGCTCGATGTTCGTTAGCTCTCCATCACCTCCGAAGTTATAAACCTGCCCAGCTTTGCCTTGAAACAACGCCGCCACAATCGCTGCGCAATGATCGTTCACGTGAATCCAGTCCCGCACATTAAGCCCGTCTCCATAGACGGGTAGCTGTTCGTTTCGCATTGCCTTGATGATCATTAATGGAATCAGCTTCTCCGGGAATTGGTATGGGCCGTAGTTGTTTGAGCAACGAGTTACCACAACATCTACTCCAAAAGTCTTGAAGTACGCCAGCGCCAGCAAGTCGGCTGCCGCTTTACTCGCCGAATAGGGCGAACTCGGCTCAAGCGGCGACTTTTCCGTGAACTTGCCCGTCGCGCCGAGCGAGCCATAAACCTCGTCAGTGGACACCTGCACAAAACGTTGCACGCCGTGGCGCCGGGCCGTATCCAGCAGCACTCCCGTGCCAACCACGTTGGTGTGGATAAAGTTCTGCGGCGAGTTGATGCTCCGATCGACATGCGACTCGGCGGCGAAGTTCACCACCGCGTAAAACTGATGATCTGTCATCAGGGCATCCATCTGGTCGGGATCACCAATGTCTGACTTGAAGAACTCGTAGCGGTCGCCATTTTCCTCCGCTACTCCGGCCAGATTCTCCAGGTTGCCGGCGTAAGTGAGCGCATCCACATTCGTCGCGTACGCCGGCTTGTAATGTTTCAGAATGTAGCGAATAAAGTTGCTGCCGATGAAACCACAGCCTCCCGTCACCAAGATGCGCATTGCTGCGCGTACTAGCAGGGCTCGTCAGGCTGCGCGAGCGGATTTTTCACCCCGGCCAGGCCAGGGCCTGTTCGATGTCCTTGAGAGTGACTGGATGTTCTGGGCCATCCTCGTGATCGCTGCTTTCCTTCGCCTTTTCCTGCTCGGGATCAAACCGCCGCATTTCGACGAGGGAATAAATGGATGGTTTGTGGACCAGATGGTCAAGAACGGCTTCTACCAATACGATCCTACCAACTACCACGGGCCGCTCCACTTCTACATTCTGTTCTTATCCCAGACGCTTTTCGGCCGTAACCTTCTCGCCCTGCGCATGCCGGTAGTCCTGGCGAGCATCGGCTCGGTGTGGCTCGCTTTAAACTACGACCGCGTCCTGCCGCGGCCAGTGGCGCGCCTGGCCGCGCTGGCCATGGCGGTATCGCCCGGCTTCGTCTTCTATGGCCGGTACTCTATCCACGAAGTCTGGCTGCTTCTATTCTCGATGATGTTCATCCTGGGCGTGATCGGCTTATGGATGAAAGGCACGACCTACTATCTCTGGTTCGCCGGGATGGGATTGACCGGAATGATACTCACCAAGGAAACCTACATTATTCACGTAGGATGCGCGCTCCTGGCGTTACCACTCGCCTGGTTCTCCAGAACACTTGCGCCAGTGGATCAGGCTGAACCGGCCGAGCAACGATGGCAATGGATTGACTTAACTGTCGTCTCCGCCACCGGCGTGGCGGCAATCATTTTCTTCTACTCAGGTACTTTCTTTCACTGGGAAGGTCTAAGAGGACTCTACGAAACTTTTCACGCCTGGTTTCACACCGGTCATAACGGGAATGGTCATGAAAAGACATTCTTCTATTGGCTTATACTGATCGCCCGATACGAATGGCCAATCTGCGCCGGGTTATTCCTTGGGGCTGCCTGCCTCCGGTTTCGAGAATTAAGTATCCGCTATCTCGCGATTACCGGAGCAGGAACGCTGCTCGCCTATAGTATCATTCACTACAAAACGCCCTGGTGCATCATTAGCGTCGTCTGGCCTCTGCTCTTTCTCTTCGGCGCGTTCGTCCTCATCGTCCCGGCGCGGCGTCTTTATCTGGCGAGCGTCGTGGCAGCCGTACTTTTGGCCGCATCCCTGCTCAGCAGCATTGTCCTGAACTACTATCGGTGCAGCACATTTACCGACCTCACCTGGGACACGAGCAAAGGCGTTGTCAGGAACCTTGCTGCCTTCTTTCGCAGTGAGCCGTACGTTTACGTACAGACCTACAACGATATCTACAAGCTCACTACGCCCGTCCTGACTTTGGCTCACCGCGATCCGATCCATTACCAGCTCGTTGGCCATATAATTCGCCCCAGCCCTTACCCTCTGCCCTGGATTCTCGGTGATTTCCCAAACGTCGGCTACTACGAACAGGGCAACAGTCCGCCGCAGATCGACGCCGACTTTCTGCTCGTTGAGGAGAGCAGAATCCAGGAAGTGGAATCGAAGCTTCACGATAGCTACTACACTGAGCCACTTACCATTCGGCCGTATCAGGATACTTCCAAGCTGTACTTGCGGGCCAGCGTCTTCAAAGAGTTCTTCCCTGGCCAGCCGCCTTCGTTTGTCGGTCATCGCTAGGACAAAACATGCGCTACTTGTCCGCCGGGCTCATTTACGTGGCGGTATCTACTGTCGCAGCGCTGCTTCTTGGGATGGACGGCGGTGGTTTGTACTTTGGCATCTCTCTTGTGGCGTTGCTTTTCGGCACCGCCGCTGCCATCGCGACGTTCTTCACCGTTTCGCCTGATGCGACCGTTGCTGCTGAAGATCAGCGCCGGCGATATTCCTACATCTGGCTCTGGCTGGTCGGTTTCGTTTTTGCCATGTTCGCCTTGCGCTCCTTTTGCTGGCTCTATTACTACGACGGCAACGACGTCCGGATTCAATCGCCTAATAACCTCGGCGACCTCGGCCTGCATATTACGTACATCAAGACATTCGCGAACGGTGTCGCGCTGTGGCCGGACAGCCCGCTTTACGTTTACAGCAAACTAAGGTACCCAGCCGGCGTTGACCTATTCAATGCCATCTTCGCCATACTCGGTTTTGATCTGCGTCACCAGTTAGCTTTCACCGGCTTGCTTGCATCGGCAGCAACCTTCTATGCGTTCTATCGCTGGAGCGGCACATTTGGGGTTGCTGGCTTCTTATTCAACGGCGGTCTCATCGGTTACCAATTCTTTCGGACGTGGCAGTTCCTGGATTACCAGGGCGGCCCGAACATCTCTTGGAAAAGCATCGCCTTATCCATGTTTGTGACCCAACGCGGGCTGCTCTACGCCATCCCGGCCGGGCTCGTTCTTTTGTGGCAATGGCGGGCGAAGTACGCAGACGAGACGAAGTCCGCTCAGCAGCGTCTCCCTTTCTGGATTGAGTATGTACTCTATGCGACCATGCCGTTGTTCCATGTCCATACGTTTCTCGCGCTGAACGTCGTCGCCATCATCATCTTTCTCGGTCGCCCCGCGGCGCGTCGCCCCCTTCTTCAGCTCGTCGGCTTGTCCCTCATACCTGCCAGCTTCTTTGTCTGGTTGATCACCGATCATTTCCACGCCGGCTCTGTCCTGCAATGGCAGCCCGGTTGGACGCAGCGCGTCGGCGACTTCGCCATGCCCTTCCTCCAGTTCTGGCTGGTCAACTTCGGCCTCTTTCTCCTACTCGCGATTCTGCTCGTCATCATACTTGGGCGTGAGCAGTTGAAGGGAGTACAGGCAGGCAATTTTCATCTATCAATTGATTTCCTCCTCCTCATCGCAGCCGTGATTATTTTCGTCATCACCTGCCTGGTAAAAACCGCGCCGTGGGAATGGGATAACACAAAGATACTGATCTGGGCCTATTTCCTCGTCCTGCCCGTGATGTGGAATCGTCTGCTTAAGCATGGCTCGTTTTCTATGCGCGCCGCTGCCTGCTTTGTCCTTTTTGTGTCGGGCTTCGTCAGCCTGATCGGCGGATTAGCGGCAGGAATGCCGGGATACGGCTTCGCGAATCGCGCCGAAGTTGATTCTGTAGCAGATGCTACCCGCCGGCTCCCGGTTGAGGCGCGCTTCGCCGCCTACCCTACTTACAATCATCCTTTGCTACTCAATGGCCGCAAGGTCGTATGCGGTTATGAAGGGCATCTCTGGACCCAGGGAATCGACTACACCGCTATCGAAAGCAAGCTCAAGACACTCATGCTTGGCCAGGGCGACTGGATGAGTACGGCGCATGAGTTGCATGTTCGCTACCTCTTCTGGGGCAAAGAGGAGAGTACATACTACGCGACAAGCTCCAGGCCGTGGGAGAAGAAGCTGCCTCTTGTCGCCAAGGGTAACTGGGGAGCTATCTACGACTTCGGCAGGTAGGTTGCTGGACGGCTACACGCGTCAGCCGTTAACAAAATAAACAAACTTCCAGCTGCCGTTGATTCGGCGAATCCCGGCCCGATACCCATCATAGCTCAAAGAAGGATCCGCGAACTGCGGCGGAGCGACCATGTACTCACCTTTCTTCACGAACTTCTCGGAAAGAATTCCTTGTAACTCGGGCCATATGTCATTCTCGTCCCAGTACTGAAATACGCCGTCACCTTTCCGGTCCTGGTCAGGCGTTGCTCCCAAGACATAGGCGAAATCAGGCACCATCATCGACGCGAGCGTCTTGAGGTCATGCGCCGCTACTACTTTGCGCAACCGAGAGACAAATGCGTCCAAATCAACGTCCGTGTTTTCCTGGCGCGCGGCCACTTTGGCCTGCTTCTTTAGCGCCGCCTTTCGCGCCTGCTCATTTCTCTTCGCCTGGCTCTGGCAGCCGGCGAACGCGATTGCAGTGATGACCAGTGCATTCACGAAAGCGACTTTCTTCATGGCCATAGCTCTTACAGGTTGTCGTTGCGCTGGCAAGAACGCAATTACACCGCGTCGCGCACGAATGCAGCGCGAAGTGGATGTTTAATAAACACGAAATAGAACGTGCTCAGCAGCTCGCTAAAGGTCGCGGCCGGGCTGTGAATGCGGATGCGACCGGAGCGCAACTGGGCAAACACCTCCGTCGGTGTCAGGTTTGTCGGCCGTGGCAGCATCGTGTAGTGCTGGCCGAAAGCGCGCAGCTGGTGCGCGTCTGACGTGGCAACCACCGGCTTGCCAAACTTTGCCGCGAGGGAAACTGCGCGCCGATTCGGGTTAAAGATACTCTTGTGAAAATGGCAGAACTCGATCGCATCGAAGCAATCTAGCTCCTCCATTAGCCGCGCTCCGATCGAGCCCCCCAACAGATAAAACGGATGCGGCGCAATGCTAAACAGTGACTCGCCAAGCCGCTTCCGCAGTTCCCGCACATCGGCGAATGTCTCTAGCGCAGAGACATCATCCGCGCTGACGTTGAGCAAAATAATATCCGCTCCTTCGATCCGCATTTCGGCGGCGGGAATGAGCAGTATGCCCATGCGTTGCGCGGCAGCGAAGACATCATCGTCGTGCCAGACCTTGTCGTGCAACGTGATTGCCAGCACCGAAAAACCAAGCCGCCGTGCTCGAGCCAGCAGTTCGCGCGCGGAATAATCAAGCCGGTCCTTGGGATCATCAAGTGTATGGATATGAAGGTCCACTTTCATCCATTCCGCCGCGTCTTCAGTGTTCATCGAGCTCGTTGCCATGTGGCATACTGATGGCGCGCAGCGCGGCAGGAGCAAGACAAAGACTTGCCAGAACGGGCGCACTATCTACCATTTACCCGGTACTTGCTCGGGTGGTGGAATGGCAGACACGTACGTTTGAGGGGCGTATGCCGAAAGGCATGCGGGTTCAAGTCCCGCCCCGAGCAGTCAAGCATGCCCATCGTTTGATCGGTGCAGACGGCTTGTTCATCAGTTTTCCCATCGCCCGCGGGGTGAAGCTGGTGATTCGTCGGCACACCATCGTAAATGTTACACGTGAAGCAGCGATTACCTGATTCGCGCCAGAGATTGGTACAAGTTTCGGCGAGTTATGCGGTGCTGGTTCTTTTCTCCCTCTTCGCCGTCTACCCGGTCACGCGCATCATCACCATCGCGCTTAGGCCAGGTGATCAGCTGCTTTCTACATCATTGGCATTAATTCCGGCGGGCGCGACTTTGGCGAATTTTCGCATTCTCTTTACCGGAACTCCATTTCTGCGCTGGCTTGCGAATTCGACCGCTGTGGCGCTCGCCGTTACCGTCACCGGGGTAGCGTTGGGTTCTACCGCCGGTTACGCTTTGTCCCGGTTCCGCTTTCTCGGCAGAAGCAGCATGCTCAACGGCTTGTTAGTTACGCAAATGTTTCCCGCCACGATGTTGCTTCTGCCTCTTTACCTGATCATGATCAAACTTGAGCTTATCAACTCGTACCTGGGCGTGATTATTATCTATGCCGCTACAGCTCTGCCATTTTGCATCTGGCAGCTCAAAGGCTACTACGATACTATCCCATTCTCACTGGAAGAGGCTGCTGGAATCGATGGCTGCTCCCGCTGGCAATCCTTCGTGCGCGTGATCCTGCCCCTGGCCGCGCCTGCGCTCGTCATCACCGCGCTTTTCTCGTTCATGACGGCATGGAACGAATACATCGTCGCTGCCCTCATTCTCCAAGATGTAGAAAAATTTACTCTGCCCCTTGGCCTTCGCATGTTTCAGGCGAACATGAGTACACAATGGGGCCTTTATGCGTCCGGTGCGCTTTGCGTTGCCGTGCCCGTTATCATCGTTTTTCTTTGTCTGAGCCGGTACCTTGTTTCGGGTTTGAGTTCAGGCGCTGTTAAAGGTTAGATTTACCGCTATGAAATCCCACATTCCTCTCGCTATTATCCTCACCGTGCTGGGTTCGCTTCTCGTGCTGGCCGATGCCACTAACATTGCGGAAGATGATGCCAGCCAGAGCGCCTACGCTGGCCAATGGGACAACAGTAAAAATGGCGGGACCGGTTTTAGTGCCTGGACGCTTACCACAGAAGGCAACGACGAAAACCGGCATTCCGGTTTCTACATTGCCGATCCAAAGAATAACCCTGACCTGAATGGGATACAAAAGAACGATAAAGCCTTTGGTCTTTTCGCCAACGGCTCGGGCTTCGAGCAAGCCGTCGCTTATCGTGCCTTCGATAAGCCGCTTCAGGTAGGTGATTCCTTCTCCTTCATGATGGAAAACGGCACATTCGAGAAGAAGTTCGATAAGGATGATCCTACCCCTGGATCGATTGGCTTAGTCCTTCGTACTGGTAATGCGAACTCTTCCGTGGCCGACTACAATAAGGACGCGACATTTGAGTTCGGTTACTACCAGGGTAAGGCGAACTACCAGATCTACGATGGCAGCGATAATCCAGATTCTGGCGTTGCTTTCGTTGACTCGGGAATATCAGTCACGGTCACGCTCACCGGCGCCGATACCTACGACCTCGAGATCCAGACGATGGCCGACAAGAAGGTTACGAAACTACCTGGACGAAAGCTCAAATCATCTGCTCCGATCCAGAGCATGGCGATTTTTGACCGTAATGGCGAGAAGTACGACGCTTACTTCAACCAGTTCCAGGTAGCTCGCGAGAACAAATAGCCGATCGGCTGACTTTGCCGGCGAGCAGGTATTTATCTAAAATCCGTCTCGTAAATTTGTCTCAGTCTGTCGTCTTGAGCGCAGCGTTTTCTGTAGGCCAACCATTCCTGGTTGGCGAGGGCTGACAGATTCGGCAACGAGGAATCGTTGCCCTACAGCGTCCCGGTGCGACGTCGTACTCAGGTTTGGTCGCGCCCCATCAGCCATTTGTCACCAGAGATGCTTCTCTCCGTGTCTTCTGTAGGCCAACCATTCCTGGTTGGCGAGGCGTTGCAGGTTGGCAACAAGGAATCGTCGCCCTACAGGCAGGTTCACAACGACACAGTTGTTTTTAACATTCTTCTAATTACCTACCAGAGACTGGCGTCACGCTTATGGCCAGATTCCCCAATCGCAGTATTCTTTCCCCTGGCGCTTACTTCCGGCTTGCTTTCGCCTGCTCGCTCCCGCCATTCTTGACGTATGGCCGCCGCGAAACCGCGCCTTAGTTTCTGGCAGATCTGGAACATGAGCTTTGGGTTTTTCGGCATCCAGTTCGGCTGGGGCCTGCAAATGGGAAACATGTCGGCCATATACGAGTACCTCGGCGCAAACGAAAGCCAGCTTCCCCTGCTCTGGCTTGCCGCTCCCCTTACCGGTCTTCTCGTTCAACCTATCATCGGGCACATGAGTGATCGTACCTGGGGGGCGTTCGGCCGGCGCAAGCCGTACTTTTTCTCCGGCGCGGTGCTGTCATCGATCGCCCTTCTCTTAATGCCGCACAGTGCGACCTTATGGATGGCCGCCGGCCTTCTTTGGGTACTAGACGCTTCGGTGAACATCAGCATGGAACCATTTCGCGCCTTTGTCGCTGATCTACTGCCCGATGAGCAGCGCACGGTGGGCTACGCCATGCAATCGGTCTTCATCGGCGCGGGCGCCGTCATCGCTTCCAAACTACCCGGCTGGTTGCAGGCAGGTGGGATAAGTATCGTGACGAATAAGGCGCATCCTATCCCAGCGACGGTGGTCACCGCCTTCACCATCGGCGCAGTCGTTTTCTTCATATCTGTGTTATGGACCGTACTGAGCACTGCGGAGTATCCGCCGCAAGACCTGGCTGGTTTTCGGCGCAAACAGCGCGAAGGCTTCGGCGACATTCTCGTCGCCTTCCGCGAAATGCCGGCCCAGATGAAGCAATTGGCTGCCGTCCAGTTTTTTACCTGGATGGCACTCTTCTGCATGTGGATTTTTTTTACCGTGGCGGTGGCAAGAAACATCATGGGCGCGACTAGTCCCGGCTCGCCCCTCTACGAGCGCGGCCTGGATCTGGCGCGCGATTGTTTCGCCGAGTACAACTTGGTCGCTTTTTTCGCAGCCATGTTCTTCCTTTGGCTCGGCCGCTTTATTTCCGCGAAGTGGATTCACCTCGTGTCGCTTTTGCTTGGCGGAATCGGCCTCGTCAGTGTCGCCGTCATTCGGCAGCCTTCGATGCTGCTCGTTGCTTTCGTCGGTGTCGGCATTGCCTGGGCATCAATCCTGTGCATGCCATACGCCATGCTCTCGAGCGCGCTGCCGGAGCAACGCATGGGTGTTTACATGGGCATCTTCAACTTCTTCATCGTCATTCCGCAAATTCTTGTTGCCGTGATCATCGGCCGCGTGATGGAACATTTCCCGCAAGTGAACCGGCTGAGCGCAGTTGTTTTTGGGGGCGTTTGCATGCTCGCCGCAAGCTTCCTCACATTATTTATCCCGGCCAAGCCGATAGTACGACGGAAGCTTGGACGGATTACATCGGATGACGCAATGATCCCGACAGCAACGGCTTCAAAAAATCCGTTAGCGTGAAATTGCGGCTAGTCGCGGCACTGGCGCTCGTCTGCCTTGTGCCTTCCCCTTCATGCCCGGCAGTCGCACTCGGGCGTGAGCGAGTTCGTATCTATCAGATGTTCGTCAGGCTTTTCGGCAGCGTAAACGAGACGCGCAAAGCAAACGGCACGCTAGCGGAAAATGGCGCAGGTAAATTCAATGATATCAATGATGCCGCGCTCTCCAACCTGCGCGCGATGGGATTCACGCACGTCTGGCTCACCGGTGTGTTGCAACAAGCTACCGGAACGGATTATTCCAGCATAGGTAAACCCGCTGACGATCCGGATCTTCTCAAGGGCATTGCCGGCAGTCCCTATGCCATCAGGGACTATTATGATGTTTGCCCCGACTATGCCGTTACCCCGGAAAAGAGGCTCGATGAATTTAAACAACTACTCACGCGCATTCATCAGCATCAACTGCGAGCCCTGATTGACTTCGTCCCAAATCATGTCGCGCGCAGCTACGGCTCGGTCGTCAGGCCGGAACTCGACTTTGGGCGCGATGACGACAAATCGAGGTTCTTCGACCCGCGAAATAACTTCTTTTACCTACACCCCGGAAACGGTGGTCCTCCGTTGCATTTTCCCACGGTCAAGGACGGCAGGCCAGTTAGCGCCACCTGCAAGCTGCCAGGCATGCCCTGCGATGGGCTTTTCCCATCCGAACAAAAGTACGGCCGTGTGACCGGCAACAACAAGGTGAGCTGGAGCCCGTCCTTGGACGATTGGTACGAGACGGTGAAACTTAACTACGGATTCGACTTTACCGTGGCCGGAAAAGATGTGCGTGAGTACCCGAATGCGAACGCCCCGGACAAACCGCTGCCGGATACCTGGAAGAAGATGGACCAGGTGCTTGCTTATTGGCAAAGCTTCGGGGTTGATGGTTTCCGGTGCGATATGGCTCACATGGTGCCACCGGAGTTTTGGTCCTGGGCCATTTCGCAGGCCCGAGCGCGTAATCGTGACACGATGTTTGTTGCCGAAGCCTACGAGGACGATCCGGCTCGAGTCCCGGCCGCAACCTCCAGCGGTGAAAACGTAACCGTCACCCTCCTTAAGTGCGGCTTCAACGCCGTCTATGACGACCGTGCTTACAAGACGATGAAGAAGATTTATGATGGCGGTGGTTGGGCCAACGATATCGATCACTGCGCGGCAAACGGCCTTGTTTCCGATCGCTCTTTGCGTTACGCGGAAAACCACGACGAAGTACGGCTCGCCGCCGCCCATCAGTGGGCCGGAGCAGGGATGAAAGCCGGCCCGGCCATCTGCGCCGTACTTTACGGCTTATCCGCCGGGCCAGTCATGCTTTACAACGGGCAGGAGGTGGGCGAGCCCGCCGCGGGCGCTGAAGGCTTCGGCGGCGATGACGGACGGACAAGCATTTTCGATTATTGGTCTATGCCTGAGCTGGTGAAGTGGGTAGATAAACATAAGTACGACGGAGCAGGTCTAAGTACCGCGCAGAAGGAGCTGCGGGAGCGCTATTCAACTCTACTTCATGCAATCGATATACCGGCATTCCGCCAGGGCACATTTGTTCCTCTGAACGGATTTAACCATGACAATCCTGAGTACGGCAGGCTCGCTGGCGAACAGGTAAGCGGTCACTGGCTCTACTGCTTTGCTCGCGTCGATTACGCTTCGCGCAGCGCTATTGTCGCCGCCGTCAATCTCCACAGCACCCAAGCCATGCTGAACGTCAAGATCCTCCTGCCTGAACCACTTCGCGTCATCAGGCCGTGGGGGAAAGCCAAAGGCAATGACCTTGACGATAGCCTCGCTTCGAATTCATCCGAAGTAGCCGGCCACTTTTCTCGAGGCGCGATTATGATCGAGAAGCTGCCTGCACTTACTGCGCGCTACTTCCAATTCAGGCTGCCCGACTAATAAACTGTTTCAGCGGCACGGGTTCGTTTCAGAAACACCTGTGAGAAGGTGAAAAGAATCACGAAAATCACGACGGAGAGCGCAGCCGCCCAGCCGAAGCGATAGAAGTTAAATGCCGCTTTATAGACGTAGGACACGAGGATGTGCGTCGAGTCAGCCGGCTCGCCGCCATTTGAAACAAGCCAGACGACGTTGATGTTATTGAAGGTCCACACGATGCCGAGCGTTATCGCCGGAATCATTACTGGCTTCAGCAAAGGCGCGGTGATGTTCCAGAACTGGAACCACTGCGATGCGCCATCTACTTCGGCGGCGTGGTAAAGGTCTTGCGGAATCGATTGCAGACCGCCTAGCGCGATAACCATCATAAAAGGGAAGCCAAGCCACACGTTCGCGATGATTACCGCCACGAAGGCTTCGAACGGCGAAGTCAGCCACTGTATCGGAGAAAGATGGAGATATTTAACGAGCAGAAGGTTAACCGCTCCGAATTCGTAGTTGAACATGCCGCGCCATGTTAAGGCTGTGATGTACTGCGGAAGGGCCCACGGTAGAATAAGCAATAATCGCCAGATCGACCGTCCACGAATAAATCGCTGGTGTAAGACGACGGCGAGGAATACCCCGATGGTAACGTGGAAGAAAATATTGGCAGCAGTCCAGATAACTGTCTTGAGCAAAATGCTCCAGAATAGCTGCTCCCGAACAACGGACAAAAACTGGCCGATGCCAATGAATCGCCAGTCACGAATGTGATAGATGTTCGCGTTCGAGAAGGCGAGCGCGACGTTGTAAAGAAACGGGAACGCTACCACCGCGATTACCACAATAAGCGCCGGTGCGATAAGTACGGCGATAAAGAGCTTCGTCCTAAAATGCTCGCTCATACAATCTCGCCCGAAGTAATCATCTCGAGTTACGCGCAGAGTCGTCCCGGTAAGCCATAAACTGCGACGTAACGGGATTACAGGCTACTCTCCGCGATATTTTTCTCAGCTTCTCTTTGCATCCGGCGCGCCGCTTCTTGCGGCGTAATCGCACCATTCATCAGAAGTTGATACGGACCGCGCATTGCCTCCCAGATTGCCCGCATTTGCGGCACGATCGGCATCGCACGCCCGTGCTCGATTTGTGCCATCGAGGCAATCAGTGTGGGGTTTTGACGGACCTCCGGCGAGTCAATCGCCGCCAGACTAACCGGACTGGTAGATAATTCGGCTGCCATTTTCCTTTGTACTTCGTCGCTGGTAAGAAAATCGATCAGCTCCCGAATCGCGGGTAATTTGCGCCCCGCCGCCGCGGCATTCACCGAGTATCCTTTTGCCGAGACCATTGGCTCGCACCAGTAGCCAGTCTCGGTATTTTTGGGCAGCGGCGCAACCTTGGCGCGGTCCGGGACATGGTAGCTGCTCCACGACCATGGTCCGTTAATGATCATCGCGGTGCGGTTCTCCTTGAACAGCATATCGGCGACATCGTAGTCGCCTTCCTTGGGAATTATCTGGTACTTGTCGCGTAGATCGATAACGAACTGCAAGGCGCGAACCATTTCTGGCGTGTCGAGTGTAGGACGAGCATCCTTATCCATGACCCAGCCGCCAAAGCCGGTCAGGAACGGGATAAAGAAAAAGGGCTCGCGATAGTTCCAGGTAAGCCCGTACTGTTCTATCTTCCGGTCGTGGCTGGCGTGTTTGGTTAGTAGCCGACCCATCGCGATTAGTTCGTCAAGCGTTTCAGGTGGGCGAGATACCAGGGTGGTATTGTAGATCAAGGTGAGGTGATTCCCGATCTGATCGGCCACGAGCCAGCGGGAGCCTTGCCACTGGATCACACCCCCAGCCGAAAACCTGGCGAAGAACGACTCCGCGAAGATTTTCTCCAGGGGCAGGATTGTTTTTGTCGTGACCATCACACCGATGTTGTCAGCCGGACCATAAACAACGTCGGGCCCCTGCCCGGCGACGGCGGCGATCACAAACAGATTCCGCAGCTCTTCGTTTTCCTTGTAAAGAGCTTCAACTACAACATCCGGATGATGCGCATTGAATTCTCCAATCTCCTCGTTGAACAGGTCACGTTCGCCGGCGATTTTCTGATGCCAGATACGGATGTGAACACGTGCATCCCGGTTTTGCTGGCAAGCTAACAGGGCCAGGCTTGCCGCCAGCAGCAGGCAGACGCGCAAATACCTCATGGATGAAGGGTCAACGCCGCAGCCTGGTTCAGGGTATTGACCGCCGGCGTAGCTTTGGTTCGCTCCCGCGACGTTGAAGCTGTGCGGTTGCCATTGGCATCGTAGATGATGTTCGGTGTGCCGGGCGCGGTCGTGGTCGGTCTGCCGACGTTCAGCTGCGTGGTGGTAACCTGGTCGGCCAGATCATAGTTGTAAACGTCCCGATTTGCTCCGTCGCGTTGCACCCAGTCCAGATCGCCCACGGTGTTTCCATCGTAATGATAGGCAAAGATCCGCGTTGTGCCGTTGAGCGCGTGGGAAATGCTGGTGCAACGGTTGAGCGCGTCGTACGGTCCGTAGGCGGAAGTGGAGTTTCCTAGGCGCTGCCGCTGGTCTATGACCTAAGAGCATTCTACAGGTATGTGTATATCCTCCGTACTTCGGCTTTTTGAAAGGAACGATCCTTGGCCACGTAGATATATACGATAACTACGCCCTCGACGCCGATGATGCTCTTGGTCTCTGAGTTAGGAACGCGGCTCTGGTATCGTGAGTTGAAGGGATCGAAGTCGAAAGGTAATTTGTACTCGCGGAGAAACGCTTCAATTTTTTGCGTAGAGTCGCCAGGGTGCAAAGACTGATTGATTAATAGTTGGAGCTTTTGCACAGTTGTGTCGTTCGCGCGAGCAGCGCAACAAACGCCGAAGAATAACAAAGGAGCCAGCACAATGAGCCTCGTGATCACTTTGGAGAACCTTTTCATACCTCCCGTTTACGGCCCGCCACCCCATACGACGATGGGAGCCGTATTCGGGTTCACGTTCCACCCTGGAGCGGATAATATCGGCTGCGGTTGCGTGAATCCCAGGCTTTGCACAAATGTGAATGCGTACGAGTTACTGTTCGGCCCCCATGGCACATAGGCAATGTGGCTTGCATTCATTGTTGAGGCGAATTCGTTCATGGCGGTTTGATGTCTGAAAGTGACATCGCAACGCTTCCCACCTGCTGCGTCGCGACGGTCTGTGACGGTGGATCTGCGGAGTTCTCGGTCCAGACTGCTGTTTGCGCATAGATCGAGCCAAGACCATAGCCCCCAAAGTCGGCGTAGCCGCCACTGAGCGAACCTCCTGAAGATGATAGCGCAGCGCCCGGGAACATGCCGGTGGTGTTGTATTGTGCGTGAAAACGATGATCGAGATGCTTAGGTAGCGGTTCAGTGAACCTTCGACCCGGCCGCTAAATCGAGTTATCGCGTATACACGGGCGAGGCGACGGCTATTCTGCCTTTGCCCCAAACACAAGACGGAGAAAACGTTGCGTGAGCAACGTAGCAGCCCACCCGACCGTACAAGCGATCACAACGCCGCCGGTCAAAAGCAAAACCACTGCCGATCGCGATGTAATTTCCTTCGAAGCACCGGATAACCATCCACATGTTGCAAGAAACGAACACATTCCGACGTACGCCGACAACACAAAGATTAGCAGATTTAAAGGAGTTAGCCTCGGTCTTCGCGCGACAAAAAAGATCGCCGCGCCCAACAAGCAGAACAACGTGCTGAGTGCGACAAAACCTGCGATTGCTATGAACATCGTTGCGCTAGATCAACACGTTAACGACGGATATGGTAAAGTGAATGAGGTCGTTTGGTACATATTGCCACCAAAAGGGAAGGTTGATCGAGAATAGTACTGGATAGCTTTCCAATCTCCCATCAGCGATTGTAAGCTTGTTTGGTTCCAGATTACGACTTGCACCGCATTCGGTCCCGAGGGATTTACATACGCTGTATAACCGCCCGTAAATTGCTGCGTCGGATTTGCTCCGGCCGAACTAT
>JAFASN010000097.1 GCA_019244415.1 Verrucomicrobiota bacterium
CGCGGTTTTGTTAGTACCGGCAACAACGTCATGATCGGCGGGTTTGTCGGGGGAGGCAGCGGTTCAACCAAAGTGATCGTGCGCGCACTCGGGCCTACTTTGAGTCAATACGGCGTGCCTGACGTGCTCACCAATCCGAAGCTCGAGTTGCACGATGCCAATGGCATGCTGCTGGTGGCCGACGACAACGGCTGGGTCAACTCGCCGCAAAAAGCCGAGATCCAGGCCAGCGGTTACGCACCGCCTGATCCACGCGAGGCGGCCATCATCATCACGCGCCCACCGGGCGACACCACCGCGATTGTCAGCGGCCTGAACAACACCACGGGCAACGCGCTGGTGGAAGTTTACACTTTACCGTAGCTTCAGGGTCAACTCGTCCGCCAACAATTTTCATTGCGTCCGCGGACGGACATCAGGTACAAGCTCAGCCACGTTCAGCCGAACAAGGCGGCCATCGCAAGCAATCACACGCTGCGATGCGCCGATCGAAGTCGGTCTGCTCGCGCCCTAAAACCTGTTCAGCCATGAAAACTCTTCGCCTCCGAGTTGTCGCCTCGGCGCTGTTGGTATGTGCCCCTCTCATCCTGCAGGGTCAAAGTGTCAACCGCATCGCCGAGCGCGAAGCGGCGCGGCGCCAGGCTAATATCCCGCATGGCGAAGAGCTGCTCGCTCGAGCGCAAGCGGAGCTCGAACAGAAGCAGTTCGCACTGGCGCACGACGATTTCCGCAACGCGCTCGTTTATTTGCCGGATTCGGCGGCATCGGCGCGCTCGTACCGGCAGGCGCTGGATGGTTTTTGCGAAAGCGGCACACGCCTGGCCGAGCAGCGCGTCGCTGAAGGTAAGTACGGCGACGCCGAGCAGGTGCTGAACGAAGTACTCAGCGACCGCTACAATCCGAACTGCCACGAGGCGCGCACGCTGCTGGCGCATTTGCGTGAGCCCGGATTCATCAACCGCACGATGGGGCCCAAGTTCATGACCAAAGTCGAGGACGTGAAAAGGCTCCTGAGCGAAGCGGACGGCTTTTATCAATCAGGCCGCTACGACCTGGCGATGAAACGTTACGACCAAGTACTTAACCTTGACCCTTACAACACGGCCGCGCGTAAAGGCCAGGAACGAATCGACAACACTAAGTACCAGTACGGCAAACAGGCTTACAACGAAACCCGCGGCCGGGCGATGTGGCAGGTGGAGAAAGGCTGGGAAGAACCTGTCCGGCAATATGGGTTAAACGTAAACCCGATTGCTGATGCGGTGCAGAAAGATGCGACCGGCACCGCGCGCATCAATCACAAGCTTGATACCATCATTATTCCGCGAATCGAATTTCGCGATGCGAGTATTCGTGAGGCGATCGATTTCGTGCGGCAGCAAGCCGCGGCGAATGATCCAGCGACAGAAGGTCGCCGCGGCGTCGATATCGTCCTGCGGCTGCATTCGCTCGGCCGCTCGACTGAACCCGCGCCGGTAACGAGCATCACCGAGGCGCCAGCGCCGCTCGCCGCCGGCGAAACCGCGCCTCCCCCTGCCGCTGGCGCGGGAACTCCGCAGCCGGCAAACGCTCCGGTCCCGGCGGTACCCGCGCCCGCAGTGTCGCCCGCAACTCCAGCGCTTGCGCCGGTGAATCCCGCCGAAGCGCGCATAACGCTGACGTTGAATCAGATTCCGCTGGGCGAAGCGTTGCGATACATCGCGAGCCAGGCGGGGCTGAAGGTAAAGGTTGAGCCGTATGCGGTGTCGATTGTTCCGCTAAGCGAACAGAGCAATGAGCTGATCACGAAAGAGTACCGTGTCCCGCCGGGTTTCATCAGCACGAACGTGAACGTTGGGGCATCCTCGCTCAGCCAGGGTGCGTACAAAACAGGCGGTACTCCGACGGGGGCTGCGGGCACTGGTGGGACCGGCACAGGCACGCAGGAATCAACCGGCGGCCAATTGCTGGTGAACCGGGAGGGCGCGCGCGAATTCCTCGAGAGCCAGGGCGTGCCATTTCCGCCCGGGGCGAGTGCGCATTTTCTGCCGCAGAGCAGCCGGCTTATCGTGCGGAACACCGTTGATAATCTGGAGCTGGTCGATGCGCTGGTGGAACAGGCAAACGTCTCCGGGCCGAAGCAGGTCGAGATCGAGTCGAAGTTCGTCGAGATCACGCAAAATAACCTGAAGGAACTGGGTTTCGATTGGCTGCTTGGCCAGTTTAATATTCCAGGAACACACCGCGTTTTTGCCGGCGGCGGCGTACCCGGGAATGGAGTTCCTACGGACGCTCAGAACTATCCGTTTGTGCCTCCCAACGGAGTGCCAGTCGGACAATTCCCCGTGACGGCCGGGAATCGCTCGGGCGATCTGGCGATAAGCGCAAATGCCATTGATGCATTGCTTCTAGGGGCCGGCGGAAGCGCGGTAGCGCCGGGCATCTTCGGATTGTCAGGCGTGTTTACCGATCCGCAATTCCAGGTCGTCATTCGCGCGCTCAACCAGAAGAAAGGCATCGATCTTCTCTCGGCGCCGCGCGTGACGACGAAGAGCGGCCAGCGAGCCGTGATCGAGATCGTGCGCGAATTCCGTTACCCGACGCAATTTCAGCCGCCGCAAATTCCGCAGACAGTCGGCGCGGCCGCGAGCGGGTTCGGCAGCGCTGGCGGCGGAGCAGTGACACAGATTCCGATTACGCCCACGACACCGACCGCATTCGAGACGCGGAATACCGGCGTGACGCTTGAAGTAGAGCCCGTGGTTGGTCCAGATGGAGTAACTATTGACCTGAACCTCGTGCCTCAGGTAGTCGAGTTCGAAGGTTTCATCAACTATGGTAGTCCCATCTATGCGCCTTCGAGCTCGAATAGCGTACTTAATCTACTCACCGGCATTGTCAGTAGTTCGGCGCAGTCGCAGCAAGTCTTAACGCCCAACATTATCAACCAGCCGATCTTTAGTACGCGCAAAGTAACTACGAGCGTAAGCGTATGGGACGGCCAAACCGTCGTACTCGGCGGGCTGATGCGTGAAGACGTGCAGAAGACCGAAGATCGCACACCTATCATCGGCGACATACCTATCGTTGGCCGGCTTTTCCGCACGAATGCCGAGCAACACATCAAACGGAATCTCGTCATCTTCGTTACGGCGCGGCTGGTTAACCCGGCCGGTCAACCGGTCAACAGCACCGAGGAAGAAGAAGAGCAGGACGTAGTACAGCCTCCTACTTTGCCCGAAGTACCGATGTATAAGAAGTAGCATACGTGATGAGTGGCGAGTGATGAGTGAAGCTCGTCGGCCTTGATCACGTTGCGATCCTAAGCGGCCCGCAAAGTCATGTTGCGACTACTCGGGCTGGAGCGAATCCCCGGGGTAGCGCTGAGTACTTACACTCGCGACGCAGCGTTCGGTGTCACCGCGTTCTCGAGCGCAGCCGCCAATTCCTCGGCCACCAATGGCTTGGCAATGTGGTCGAGAAAGCCGACGCGTTTGCTGCGCGCAACTTCATCGTCGCTGTTGTAGCCGCTAATCGCGATGCCGCGGACTGCTTGGTCGCGGCTTAGTTCTCGCATCAAATCCCAGCCGGTGCCATCAGGCAGGCGGATGTCGCTGAGGAGCACATCAAATTCTACTGCCTTCGCCAGGGCGCGCGCCGATGCGACGTCCGGCGCGATGTAAACCTTGTAGCCGATGCGGGTGAGAAACCTGCGCAGGCCTTCAGCGGTATCGGCTGAGTCTTCCACGACAATGATGCGCGGCGCTGTTTTTGGGGTCATGGAAGCTTGTTTCAAGCTTAGTGCGTGCCAATGAATAGTGACGAGTGATGAGTGATGGGGAAAAGCTGAAAGCAGAAAGCTGAAAGCTGAAAGCTGAGTACTGAATGCTGAATGCTGAATCGAGGAAGACGTTCACCAATCGCAATCACCGTTTAATCGATCCCTATTCATTATTCACCTGTGACCAACGCGCTGAATCTGATTGTCCTCCCTTCCGCAGCGGAGTAGGGAGCGGCGTGCCCGCGATTGGAGTCACCGGCGGAATTGCTACCGGAAAATCGAGTTTCGTTCGTTGTCTACGCGAGCTTCTGCCGGACGCGCGTTTCTTCGACGCGGACGAGATGGCGCGCAGTCTTACCCGAACCGATGCGGCCGTACTGGCGGACATTCGGCGGCAATTCGGCCCGGGTGTTTTCCACGCAAGCGGCGAGTTGAATCGCGCCGCACTTCGCGCGATTGTCTTCGGCGCGCGCGAGAAACGCCGCGTGCTCGAAGAAATTCTTCATCCGCGCATTCGCCAGCACTGGAGCGGCGAAGCGGAAAAGTACCGGAGCTCGCGCGAACTATTTGTTGCTGACATTCCTCTGCTCTATGAAATCGGTGGCGAGAAGCTCTGCTCGGCGGTCGTGACAGTCGCCTGTTCGGAAGAGATTCAGCTGGAACGATTGATGGCGCGCGTGGGAATGGATCGAGCAGCAGCGGCGGAGATGATCGGGGCGCAAATGCCAATGAACGAAAAATTACAACGAGCTGATCACGTGGTGTGGAATAACGGGCGGCGCGAAGGGCTGATGGCGCAAGCGCGTTTGCTGATCGATTTATGGACGCGGATTCCGTAGGCAAACCGGCAACAAGCGAGGATTCCGAGCCTGAGCGGCCGGCTGGTGGAGTCGCTGGCAAAGAGGCGCCACGGCTCGACATTAACAACCTGCACAAACTTTCGCCCCAAGAGCTGGCAGGCATTGCGCAGCAGTTCGGGATTCATCTGCACCCGGCGCGTTCGCGGCATTATCACATTCTCGACATCGTTCGCGCTGCACTCGATGCGCAGGGAGTTGTCACCGCGCGAGGCTTTCTCGATCAGGCCGGCGAGGGGTTTGCCCTGCGCTGGCCGGAGCTGAATTTCCGCCCGGTGCCCGAAGATGTGTCGCTCTCACGCACCATGATGCAGCAGTTCCATCTTCGCGCCGGCCAATGTGTCGGCGGAAGAGTGAAGCTGCGGCAGAACAACGACCGCCTCATTCTCGACGAGCTGAGTACGGTGGAGGACGCGCCCGCGGCGGAGTGGAGCGAGAAAGTCGATTTCGAGAAACTTACGCCGCAGTACCCTCAGGGCCGCATCATGCTCGAGAATGAGAAAACAAAATCGCTTGAGGCGCGCGCGGTCGATTTGTTGGCGCCGCTGGGGCGAGGTCAGCGGGGGCTGATTGTGGCTCCGCCGCGAGTGGGCAAAACCATTTTGCTGAAGGAAATCGCCAAAGCCATTCGGGTAAATCATCCCGAGATCGAGCTCATCGTTCTCCTCGTGGACGAACGCCCGGAAGAAGTCACTGATCTCGAGCGCGAGGTAGATTGCCAGATTTACTCTTCCACCTTCGATGAAAGTACGCACCGGCACGTGCAGGTCGCGGAGCTGGTACTCGAGCGCGCGAAGCGGCTGGTCGAACTGAAGAAGGACGTGGTCATTTTGCTCGACTCAATCACACGGCTGGCCCGCGGTTACAATAATCTCCAGCCGAGCCGTGGACGCATCATGTCGGGCGGGGTGGAATCGAAGGCGTTGATGAAGCCCAAGAAGTTCTTCGGCGCGGCACGCAACGTCGAGGAAGGCGGCAGCCTCACGATTCTGGCCACGGCGTTGGTCGATACCGGCAGCCGAATGGATGAAGTGATTTTTGAGGAATTCAAAGGAACGGGCAACATGGAGCTGCACCTCGATCGCGGCCTTGTCGAAAAAAGAATGTATCCCGCGATTCAGCCGCTCCAGACGGCCACGCGACGGGAGGATTTACTTTATCACCCGGATGAGTTTGAGCGCGTGCAGCTCCTGCGCAAAACGATGGCCGCGCTTCCGCCGATGGAAGCG
The DNA here is from genome assembly GCA_019244415.1 of Verrucomicrobiota bacterium. Taxonomy (GTDB): domain Bacteria; phylum Verrucomicrobiota; class Verrucomicrobiia; order Chthoniobacterales; family UBA10450; genus AV69. Next base: position 5,847 of record JAFASN010000097.1, read on the forward strand.
ATGGAAATTTTAATCGGCAATCTCAAGGCAACAAAGACGAATGCGGAGCTGCTTCTGGCCGGCTTGCGGTAAGGCCGACGACTGACGAATGCCGGAAACAGAAACGAATCCGAACGACGCGAACGCTTCGGAAAGGAAGGGGAATCAGCCGCCCCCACACGCGGCCGTGGTCGTCGAGTCAGCATTCGAGGTTCGTACTTCGCCAGCTTGCAGCGAACTCATCTCGGACCAGGAGCGATTGGGGAAACTGCTGCCCGTCATCGCGAAAAATCAGCGCGTCGCGGCTGACACCGAGGCGGACAGCTTGCATTGTTATCGCGAGAAACTTTGCCTCCTCCAGATCAGCATACCGGAAGGCGATTTCCTGGTTGATCCGCTCGCCGAAAACGACCTTGTTCCGCTCGCGCGCCTGCTCGCGAACAGGGAGCTCGTACTTCATGGCGCTGATTACGATCTGCGGCTGCTGCGGCGTGGATTAAACTTTCAGCCCGGGCGCTTATTTGACACCATGATCGCGGCACGCCTGCTCGGTGTTCGCGAGTTCAGCTACGCCGCGATGGTGGAGAAGTACTTCGGCGTGCAATTAACCAAAGGCTCACAGAAAGCGAATTGGGCCTTGCGCCCTCTCTCGCCAAAGATGGAGGAGTACGCTCGCAACGACACGCATTACCTGCTGCCACTGGCCGAGCGGCTCGAGCGCGAGCTGCTCGAGCGCAACCGGCTTGATTGGCTCAGGCAATCATGCGCGCGGCTCATCGACATTTCAGCGACGGACCGCGAGCGAGACGGCGAAGAAGCATGGCGAGTACGAGGCGCTGGTCTCATGCACGGATTGGAAGCGGCGATTTTGCGCGCCTTGTGGCATTGGCGCGACGCCGAGGCGCAGCGCGCCGATCGCCCGGCGTTTCACATTCTACGCAACGACCAGCTGATCCAGGCGGCGCAAACTGCCGCCACCGGTGGTCACCCGAAGTTCCGGCATCTTTCAACTCGTCGCGCCCGCGGTTTCGAAGACGCGATCGAGGAGGCGAGGGCACTCGCCGAGGAAAGCTGGCCGCAGCTGCACAAGCGCCGCGGTCCGCGCCCAACGCCGGAAATGCTGCGCGCTTCGGATGCTCTTCGTAAGCAGCGCGACGCGGCGGCAACGAAGCTGGGGATGGAGCCGTCGTTCATTGCACCGCGGGCGGCGATTGATCTCATCGCGGCGGACCGCTCCCGTGCCGAGTCGTTGCTCGTGCCCTGGCAGCGAGAATTGCTCGGCTTGGAATAGCGGAAAAACCGCAGCAATAGGCTTGACTGAACGGCGCAAATCGTTCAGAAACAACGCTTCCTTTGTCCTGCGCGCTATGTCTCCGTGAAAACTTCGCTCTGCGTTTGCCTGTCCGCGCTTGTCGCAAGCACGATTGCTCACGGGCAGAGTACCGATGCTGTTGACCGCTCTCAACTGTTCCGCACCAATCCCGGCATCACCGCACCCGGCCAAAACGTGGATGAAAGCGGCACATCGCAGGGCTACGCCGCGCCCACGGCGAATGATCAGGATCTCGGCATACAGGCCATCCTGAAACGACAGGCTGAGTACAAGCCGTTCAGCGTCTCGCTCGCCCTGCCGTTCTACTTCACTTCAAATGTGGCCCTCAGCCCTACCCACGAAAGATCGGATGTGATTTTCACCCCGTCGATCGCTGTGTTTTACCAGCCGCACATCGCCCAAACTTTCTATGTGAATGCCGGGATCGCTGATCAACTTTTCACCTACGATGAGTACGGGACGCTCAACTTCTCCAGCTTCGATGCGACCATCGGCGCCGGTTACTACCTGCCGCAGCTGCACGATCTCGCCCTCGGGTTGCACTACGATTATAACGAACTGATCAATGATCATGGCGATCGATTGTTCTCGAATCACCAGCTCCTCTTCACCGCGGAGATGCCGTTTCGCCTCGGGCGTGCCATGCAGATCAGCACCGGAATCGCGGTGAATATCAGCCTTGCCGCCGAACCTGAAACGCCCCGGCGAGATGAGTACGAGTTTCATGTCGCCTACGACGTGCAGTTAAGCCGCGCCTTTACCATCGACGCCGTGGCGCGCGTTGCGGTAAAACAATTCGAGATAAACCGGACGGATGTGACCGAGATGATCGCGCTTACCGCGAACTACCGGGTTCGCGATTGGCTGAGCCTGACTGCGATCAGCACCTTTGCCTGGAACCAATCAAGCGACAGTGCGTTCAATTACGACGTGGTAAACCTCGGGGGCGCAGTCGGTGTGACGGTGCGATTCTAGAATGAATGGAGTCTCGCCATACGCCGCCCCGCGGCTGTTTTTTACTGCTGGCGCAAAAAATTTTGGCCCTTTCTGGCGGGAAACCACGCATTTGGTAGAGAGGGATTGTGTGTACCGCGTAAGGCGTTCTCCAGGGAGCTATTGGCGTTTTGCCACATCAGCGTCTATCGCGCTGGTGCTGGCAATTCTGGCTGGCAGCGCGTCCGCAGAGCAGCTCAAGGAGGCGCGCGTCACCCAGGTGGTCAAAGACGTAAAGCTGCTGCCGTTCCAGGCCGCGCCCAAGCCCGCCACGGTCAACGATCAGGTCAGAGACGGTACCGCTGTTCGCACCGGAGTGGAATCGCGCACCGAGCTGACTTTCACCGACCAGACGCTCGCCCGGCTCGGCGCAAACACCATTTTCACGTTCGCGGAAGGGACGCGCAATCTTGACCTGAAAGACGGCGCGATGCTGTTGCGCGTGCCCAAAAACGCCGGGGGCGCGAAAATCAGCACCGCTGCAATTACGGCCGCAATCACGGGCACGACGGTGATGCTCGAGTACCACCCGAAGTCGTACGCGAAGTTCATCGTACTTGAGGGTACTGGGCGCATTTATCTGCCCGGGCGCGTGGGCGAGTCGGTGCTCGTGCGCGCAGGCCAGATGCTGATCGTGAAGCCGGACGCGAAGAAGCTGCCCGAGCCAGTAGATGTGGACGTCAAGAGGATCATGCAAAGCTCGCTCTTGATCACCGACTTCGGCCCGATGGGCAGCGAGGCGTTGATCGGCATGGAAATCCAGAGTCAACAGGCGCAGAAATCGAGCGGGCAGCTCACCGACACGAACCTGGCCATCCTCGGCGGCGGCACGAACGTCAGCGTTACTGATCCCACTTCTACCGACGTGCTGTCCGTCGCGAGCACGACGAAATCTTTTCGGGAATTAGCTGGTCTGCCGACTCCGTTCCCGCACACGCCCACTCCCGCTCCCCCGCGTACGCCGACGCCTTTCCCGACCCCAACGCCGACACCCACGCCGCTACGCACACCAACGCCAACGCC
>JAFASN010000099.1 GCA_019244415.1 Verrucomicrobiota bacterium
GCCAATGCGCGCCTCGAGAAGTGAACGGATGTTTCGCGTTAGCTCAGCGACTGTGTGGATCTTGGTCGCCGCGCCGAAGAAGTCTGCCATCTGGGTTTGTGCCACGATCCAATTAACCACAGACATGGCGAAGGACGAATCGTGTCATGTCGAGCCGAGCCGAGACATCTCTCACCATTTGTCCCGTGATTTATAATCAGAGATTCCTCGACTGCGCATCGCTCCGCTCGGAATGACAAGAACCCGCTACAGGAGCTGCTGCTGTGCTCCGGCTGGCGGTTTCACTCCCAGCTTGCCATACGCACGGGGCATCGCCACCCGCCCCTGCGGCGTGCGTTTGATGTAACCTTCCATGATCAAGTACGGTTCGTTAACTTCTTCCAGCGTGCCGGCTTCTTCGCCAACCGCGACAGCTAACGAGTTCAAGCCAACGGGGCCGCCGCCGAATTTGTGGATCAACGTTTCCACAATGCGTTTGTCCCATTCATCGAAGCCGTCGCGATCGATGTCGAGCATGGCCAGCGCGCGATCGGCGAGAGCGCCGGTGATCTTGCCATCGGCTTTCACCTGCGCGTAATCCCGCACCCAGCGCAGGAGATTGTTCGAAGTACGAGGAGTGCCGCGCGATCTGGACGCGATTTCAGCCGCGCCACCGCTGTCAATTTCGACGCCGAGCAGGCCGGCACTGCGCAAAATTATCTTCTGCATTTCTTCCGCGGAGTAATAATCGAGCCGCGCAGTCATGCCGAAGCGTGAGCGCAGCGGCGCGCTCACTGAGCCGGCGCGTGTGGTCGCGCCAATGAGGGTAAACTTCGGCAATTGCAGACGTAAACTGCGCGCCTGCGGCCCCTGGTCGATGATGATGTCCAGCCGATAATCCTCCATCGCGGGGTATAAATACTCCTCGATTGTCGGCTGGAGCCGATGGATTTCGTCAATGAAAAACACGTCGCCTTTTTCCAGCGACGTGAGCAGACCTGCGAGCTCGCCCGCTTTTTCGATTACCGGACCGCTCGTGTTTTTGATGTTCACGCCCATTTCGCGCGCGATGATGTTGGCCAGCGTCGTTTTGCCGAGTCCAGGTGGTCCGCTCAGCAAAATGTGCTCGAGCACGTCGCCACGTTTTTTTGCCGCTTGCACCATCAGCTCGAGCCGCTCACAGACCTTGCGCTGGCCGGTGAACTCCGCGAACATCGGCGGCCGCAGCGAAATTTCGAAGCTGGGATCAGGCGGCGGCGGTTTCATTGCATGATGTCATGCCAGAGCAGACAAGAATCATCAGAGATTCCCCGAGGCCGTTCCGCTTGGCTCGGAATGACAAAGAGAGGCAACAACTCACCCCAGTTTCTTCGTCAGCACAAGCTCCGTGCCGCGCTGTCGCAAGACGTAATCGATTTTGTCGAATGCATTACGGATCATGATCAACCCCAGGCCGCCCGGGCGGATGATGTCGCGTTTGCGTTCGCGCAGCCGGTCTGCTTGGGGTTGCTCGCCGTAATCGCGCAGGCGCAGGCGCACGCAATCGGCGCGCCCTTCGCAGGAGAGAGCGATGGGCTGGTCTTCGCGCAATTTGTAGGCGTGACGAATGATGTTGGTGCAGGCTTCGTCAACGCCGAGCACGATGAGGGTGCGGTCGCGCTCGCTCAGGGGAAAATCGTCGAGAAAACCGCGCAGGAAATTGCGCATGAGAGCGAGATTGGCAGCATGGCTGGAGAATTCGAGCGTGCGTCTCTTCATCGCTGCAACAACGACACGCTGTGTGCAGTGACGCCCGCCTGCAAGTGGAGATTCGAGCGGCTCGAATGGTAAAGGGCGAAAAAAGTCACCAGAAAACAAGGTGACCTCATTGGCGTTCGCGAAGTAATGCACTCTCTACGCCGCTGCGGCGCGCTGCCGTTGAAGCGAGCGCTGGTACTCAGCCTCGGTAAGCCAGTGAATCCACTCGAATAACACAATCTGGTGAACGTCTGGATTCAGCCTCGCTCTTCAGCTGCGGTTGAACCAAGCGCGCTGGAACGCGATCAGAACGGTGGTTTTCCCTGAGTTTCACTGCGGCAGCACGTAAACTTCCACCAGCGCGTTGCCCGTGGTGTTGTTCAGGCCGCTGACAATCGCGGTGGTGTCGCCGGGCGGGCGCGTGATGATGATAGCTGCCTCGCGCGGATCCGGCGGGGCGTAACCGCTGGCCTGGATCTCGGCTTTTTGCGGCGAATTGACCCAGCCGTTGTCGTCCGCCACCAGCAGCATGCCATTGGCATCGTGCAGCTCGAGCTTCGGATTGGTGAGCACGTCAGGCACGCCGTATTGACTCAAAGTAGGCCCGAGTGCGCGCACGATCACTTTGGTTGAACCGCTGCCTCCCCCGACAAACCCGCCGATCATGACGTTGTTGCCGGTACTAACAAAACCGCG
>JAFASN010000126.1 GCA_019244415.1 Verrucomicrobiota bacterium
TCGACCGCGCTAACAAAATCCAGACTGACGATCCGATTTTCTGGACAAAACTCGGGCGGCTTTATTCCTCCGTCATTCTCAAGCCGGACGCCACGCCGGCGCCTGACCAGCTCGCCATGTTAAACAATGTTTTCCAGCGCGCCGCTAAGTACGGCCAGGATAACGCAAACGTGCTCAAGGAAGTGGGCGATTATTTTGCCGCGACACAGCAAATCAAGGAAGCGCTGCCGTTCTACGTGCGCGTACTCGAGCTTCAGCCGGACGATGCGGGAGTGAGAGAAAAGCTGGCGACCGCGTTTGTACTTACAAATCAACGCGCCCGGGCCATCGAGACGCTCGAGAGCATCGTGAAGGAGCATCCGGAGAAGTACCAGCCGTATGAGTTGCTGGCGCAGTTGCACGATGATGAAGGGCGCGCGCTTCTGCGGGCTGACAAGCAGGACGCGGCGACCATCGAGTTCAAGAAAGCAGCGCAAAATTACGAGCAAAGCCTGCTCATTAATCCGAATCATCCCGGCACGACCCTCCGGCTGGCCGAGCTGTTGCTGAGCGCGCTCAAGCAGCCGGCGCGAGCGGTCACGATTTTGAAGGAAGCGCGGCTGCGTTTCCCGGAAGCGCCTGAGTTTGCCTACTATCTCGGCATCGCGCTGCGGGAAGCGAAGCAGCCCAAGGACGCAGTCGTCGTGTTCGAGGAGGCGCTCAACGAGGCGCAAAACTCGACCGCAGACATGTTGAAACCGCGCTTTTTTCTCGATTACGGCGCCGCGGCGGAGCAGGCCGGTTTGTATGATAAAGCGGCAGAACTTTTCCGGCGCGCCATCGCCATGGACCCGGCGAATGCGGCTGAGCCTTACAACTACCTCGGCTACATGTGGGCCGAGCAGAATAGCCACCTCGATGAAGCCGAGGACGCCATTAAACGTGCGCTCCAGCTCGATCCGTCAAATGGTGCTTACCTCGACAGCATGGGCTGGCTGCAATATCGCCAGGGTAAGTACGAGCAGGCGCTGGATAATTTGCAGCGCGCGGTGCAGAACCTGCCTCATGAGGATCCCGTGGTGTTCGAGCATTTGGGCGACGTTTATCTGAAGTTGAATCAGCTGCCACAGGCGCTCGAGGCGTGGCAGAAAGCGAAGACGCTCGACCCGGGAAACGCGGCCTTGGCGGCGAAAATCGACGCGCACAAAACTCAGGTAAGCAAGTCGGGGTTAGTCAAACCGTGAACGAGAGCCGCAGCGCACGTTATCCCACAGATTGGCAGCGCAAAGCGATCTGGGCTGCCGTTAGCGCGCTGGCGATCTGTTTCCTCATCGCGGTGATCGTCGGCGCCGCCTGGATTGCCGCCAACGTGATCTCTTTTCTTCAGCCGATACTCATTCCGGTGGCGATCGCCGTTATTCTTGCCTATCTGCTCGATCCACTGGTCACGCGCATGGCGGAGAACGGTTTGGGCCGGCTCAGGTCCATCCTCCTGCTGTTCGCCATTGCGGCCGTCGCACTTATCGCGCTCGGTACCTGGCTCGTGCCGGTGATCGGCATGCAAAGCTCGAATCTCGCGCGCGAGCTGCCTGAGTACACGGTGAAAGCGCGCGATCAGCTCGTGGATGTGATTTACCGCTACGAGCGGACCTTCGGTGGGGGCGACCGGACGCAAAGCAACGGTTTAGTCAAATGGCTGCTCGCTTCGCCCACTCCGGCTCCCAAGCCATCCGCCGCTCCGGCCGCGGACGGCACCACCCCGCCGGCGCGTGTGGAAGAAATCGCGCCGGTGCGCACCAAAATCACAAATGCCGAGCGCCAGCGTTTGCAGAACTGGGTGCAGAACCAGATACCGAGCATTGAAAACCAGTTCCCCGCGCTGGCCGACAAAATCTGGCAAATCCTCAAGAAGAGCATTGGCGGCTTCCTCGGCGTGACCGGTTTTCTGCTCAGCCTGATCATGGTGCCGATTTACCTTTTCTTCCTTTTACAGCAGAGCCCCGCCATTCAGCGGCGCTGGAAGGAATATCTGCCGCTGCGCAATTCGCCGCTGAAAGATGAGGTCGCGGCCGTTCTGCTCCAGATCAACTCCTACGTGATCGCGTACTTTCGCGGTCAATTGCTCGTCTGCCTCGTCGATGGCGTACTCATCGGCGCGACCCTCTCGTTTCTGCCGCGGCCAGGGCTGAACTTCGCGCCGCTCATCGGCCTGCTCGTCGCCGTACTCACGATGATTCCGTACATCGGGATCATTCTTTGCTGGATTCCCGCCGTTATCATTGCCGCCGCGCAATGGGGCGACTGGACGCACCCGCTGCTCGTCACCTTGATCTTCATCATTGTGCAAAATCTTGAAGGGCTTTTCTATGCGCCCCGCATCGTTGGCCATTCCGTCGGGCTGCATCCGATGACGGTGATCGTCTCGATCTTTGTGTGGGGCTTGCTCATTGGCGGCTTGCTCGGGCCGCTGCTCGCGGTGCCGCTGACCGCGACCACCAAGGTGCTGCTGGCGCGTTACGTCTGGGGCGAACGTTTGCGCGAGGAGGTCATTGAATCGATCGAAGAGGTGCCGGTGGTCGAAGAAGCGGGAGGCGCAATCGAGCCGGCGCGGGCGTGAGGCACCTTTTTGTTGGCTCAGACGGCATCGTGCCTTCGTAGGGCAGACGTTCGGGTTGCGTGCTTCGCGGAAATAGACGGCGGGTGCTTGCCCCGCAAATCAGGCGCGGCGATAAGAACGCGATGACTTCCCGCATCAGGCAGCAGCCACGACGCCGCCGCAGGGTAAAAGTTGTCCGGCCGCACCGGCGATTTCATCTCACGCGGGGGATGGCCGTGGTGCTCGCTGTCATTGGCGGTTTCGGCGTCGCACTGCTCGTCCTGAGTACCGGGCCGAAAGTTGTTAACAGCTGGCGCGAATCGCGTCTTTTGCGTCATGCTGACGATGAACTGCGCGGCAACCAGCTCGATTCCGCCATCGGCGCTGCGCAGCAGGCGTTGCTCGTCAATCCTGCTTCGCTGCCCGCATTTCGCATTCTGGCCGAAGCGACGGAAAAACAGAATCGGGCCGAGACCGTTTCATGGCGGGCGCAGATCGCGCGATTGCAGCCGCGCGACATGGACGCCCAGCTGAATCTCGCCTCGGCGGCACTGCGCTTCGGGCAACTCGATGTCGCGCGCAAAGCATTGGAAAACGTGCCGGCACAGAATCGCGGCAGTGCAGCGTATAACGTGGTCGCTGGCTGGCTCGCGCGCGCCCAGGGCGACGAAGCGGGGGTGGAGAGCCATTTCGCGGCCGCCCTGGCGAAGGAACCGCAGAACGAAACGTACAAGTACAATCTCGCCGTCGTTCGCATCAAATCTCCGGAGCCGGCAAAAAGCGATCCTGCGCGTGAAACGTTGCGCCGGCTGGCGAACAACAACGCCTTCCGTGCAGGAGCATTGCGCGCGCTGTTGAATGATGCGGTGCAGCATCGCGACCTGGAGGCGGCAAATCATTACGCGCAGGATCTGCAAATGAGCCCCGAGGTGACGTTCTCCGATTACCTGCTCTGCCTCGATTTCTACAAGAAGCTCGACCAGAAAAAATTCGCGGCGTTGCTCGATAAAGTGAAACCGGTCGCGGCACGCAATCCCGGCGATCTCGCGCTGCTGCTTGGCTGGATGAACAACAACGCGCTCTCCGCTGATGTTCTCCACTGGACCGATAAGTTGCCCTCAGCGCTGGCCAGCGCTCCCGCGCCCGCGGCTGAAATCGCTGACGCGCTTGCGGCGCAAAAAACCTGGTCGCGACTGCGGCGATGGACGCGCGGCGGATCATGGGGCGAACTGGAATTCCTCCGGCTGGCTTACGAAGCGCTGGCCGCGCGGCAGACGCGGCAGGCATCCGCGGACGCGGAGTTTTCCTCGTTGTGGCATGATGCGGAGCGCGCGTCTGAGGAAAATCCCGAGCGGGAGATTCGTCTGGCGCGCCTTGCTTCAAAATGGAATTTGCCTGCGGAGGCGGAGCAACTCTGGCTGCGCGTCGCGCACAATCCACTCACGCGGCGGGAGGCGCTGGACGCGCTGTTCGAGATTTACCGCGCGAACAACGATCTGCCGAATCTTTACCTCACCGCCATGCGTCTGCATGAAACCTCGCCCAATGAGCCGCTGGTAGCGGCTGAGTACGCGCGGCTCTCGCTTCTGCTCGAGCGCAACATTCCTGAAGGGCAGCGCGTAGCAAAGGAAGCCTTTGATCAGGCGCCGAATGAGCCTGCCTGCGCCATCGCGGAGGCGCTCGCACTGTACTCACAAGGACGGAGTGCGGAAGGAATCGAGGTGCTGAAAAAACTGCCGCCGCAGCAATTACACGAGCCGCATCACGCCGTTTATGCCGCGCTTCTGTTGCTGGACGAAAACCAGCCCGATGCCGCGCGCGAGTACATCGATGCGGCTAATGCAGGGCCGCTTTTTGCCGAAGAAAGAAAGATGCTCGAAGAAGCTTTGCAAAAAGCGCCGCCCACTCCTTCGCCCGCAGTGACACCGGCGTCTACACCCAGCGCGACACCGCTGCCGACGGCAACACCTTAGCGGTCGGCGAGAACGCGCTAACGGATTGCCTGCTCGAGAATGAGAGCAGCGAGGCCTTGCGTCGCCTCGTCAAGAACCGCGTTTGCGCGCTGCAAACGCGCGGGCGTTTTGCTCGCCAATGCTTCGCGCATTTCGCTCATTGCCCAAGTGATCTGCGCCCGTTCGGTTTCGCTCATCCCAGCGCCGCTTTGCGTCATGATTGATTCCACTGCGCGCAACATTTCCTCGGCTTTCAGCGCGGCTTCCGTCCAAGTGCGCTCGGTCATGTCCTCGAACGCGTGCTCGAGCGAATCGCCGAGCATTTTCTCCACCGCCTCATCCGAAACATCGACCGCGCTTTTCAGCTCAAGCACCCGTTCGGCGCCCGTCCTCGTGTCGCGCGCGAGCACATGCAGAATGCCGTTGGCGTCGATCTCAAACTGGACACCCACCCGCGGCATGCCTTTTGGCGCGGGCTCAAACTCGATTTCGAACTGCCCCAGTTGCCAGTTATCGCGCGCCATCTCGCGCTCGCCTTGCAGTACTTTGATCGACATAGCGCGCTGATTGTTGACCGCTGTCGTGAACATCTCACCCGCTTTGATCGGAATGGTGGAATTGCGCGGAATGATGACGTTCATCAATCCACCGAACGTTTCGAGGCCGAGCGACAATGGCGTGACATCGAGCAGAAGTACATTGCTAATCGCGCCGGCTAAAACTCCGGCCTGAATCGTCGCTCCGATTGCCACCGCCTCATCCGGGTTCGGTGACGTATTCGGCTCGCGACCGAAAATCTCCCGCACGGTATCGCGTACTAACGGCATGCGCGTGGCGCCGCCGACGAGGATTACTTCGTCCAATTCTTCCGGCTTTAGCCTGGCGTCAGCCAGGGCGCGGGCGCAATGCCACCGTGTTTTATCGATGATCGGCTGCGAAATTCGGTCGAGTTCAGATCTCGTTAGCTGAACGCGGAGGCTTTCTGCTCCGCAGTAAAATGGCAGCTCGACAGAGGCGTTTTCCTCAAATGAAAGCCGGTGCTTCAGCTCGATGGCGGCTTCGCGCAATCGCGCCGCTTGTTCGGGCGAGAGCTCTGAAAACTCAGGTGCGAAATGTGAAATAATCGCGGCGTCGATATCGTCGCCGCCGAGCTGCGTGTTTCCGTTCGTCGCCCGTACTTCGAAAAGCCCGTCATTCAGTTGCAGGATGGAAAGATCGAAGGTGCCGCCGCCGAAATCGTAAACAGCGATTCTCGCCTTCGCTTGGCCGCGGTCCAACGCAAATGCCAGTGCCGCAGCCGTCGGCTCATTGAGGATGCGCTCGACGGTGAAGCCGGCGAGCTCGCCCGCGCGCTTCGTGGCGTTCCGCTGCGCGTCGTTAAAGTACGCCGGCACTGTGATGACGGCGCGGGTGACTTCACGGCCGACCGCGTGCTCGGCGTTGCCTTTGAGTTGACGCAAAATCAGCGCGGAAATTTCTTCCGGAGAAAGGTCCAGCGGACCGGCGCGTTGGGCGCTGCCCATGAGGCGTTTGATCGACGATACCACGCGCTGCGGCGCAACGCTGCGCGCGCGCAACGCAGCGCGGCCGATGATTGGCTCAGCCCCATCCGGAAAATAAACGGCCGATGGGGTAAGCCGCTCGCCGTTGTCGTCCGCCAGCAGGATGGGAAAACCAGACTCGACGACGCCGATGAGCGAGTTGGTCGTCCCGAGATCGATGCCGACGATATCGCTCATGCGGCAATGTATGTGCCGAGCCGCTGGAGGCGACCGTCAATCTCGCGCCGACAGCGCCTATGACGATTAATAGTACGTCTGGTAAGGACGCCGGAAGAGCTGCCCGGTATCAACGTCGCGGGTTAAACCGCCCGGCGGGACTCCGCTCAAATCGTAAGCGCGGCCGGTGTATGGACTGCGGAAGACGTTTTGATAGCGAGTGTAGCTGGCGAGCGGATAACCGCCCGCGGGAGGCGGCCCGTAAGCGCGAGCGCGATCTTCCTGAATCGAGTGGCCGATAAGCGCGCCAGCGGCCGCACCGGCAGCAGCGCCGATTGCCGCTCCGCGGGCGCGGCCGGTGGCGGCGGCGCCGATCAGCGCGCCGGTGGCAGCACCATACCCGGCGCCAGCACCGGTCGGGGAGTCACATGAATTCAAGCCAAACGCGGCGACCGCGACAAGCGTAGTAAACAAGAAGCTTTTCTTCATAGAATATCGTTTGGGATTAAACACCGGGCGTTCATTGCCGTTTTGAAACCTGGTCGCGGCGATCATCACGGCCGGACGAATACTTTGTTCGCCCGCGTGTCGAGAACAAGATCGCCGTGGTTGATGGCGCTGCAATCGTACTTTGTGTACGGCGGATAAGGGCTGCTTACGACGCCCGAGGCTTCATGTGGGTCGCGATCTGCCATTGGGTACTTACCGTTGCGTGCCGGGTACTTTTTCTGCGCGTCCGCCTTGGTGATCGGTGTCGCCACTTTGGCGCCGTTCGTGCCCGACGCTTCGCTTGTACTTTGGCTTGGGCTCGATGATCCCATATTGGCGCGGCTGCTTCCGCCATAGCTGGGGCGCTGCGCGAGCGCGTGGTTGTTTCCGATCAAAAGGAGGCCGCCGGCTACCGCTGCTATGAGAATCAGTTTCATCATTACAGAGTTCGTGAGGCAAAAGGCGGCTGGCCGGATCGTCCGTCGAGCAATTTGAAAAATGGCACGGTCACGCGCCGGAATTTTTCCAGTCTGCCGAGGCGATATTGCTTCTCGAAGACGCGAAAGTTGTCGCGAACGATGCGCTCAAGCAGCGCTTTATAAACAGACGCCATTATTTCGGCGGGTAACATGGCGCGCCGATCTTCCGGCGGCAGAACGCGCGCTGCCTCGGCAAAGAATTGCTGCGCGCGTGTTGCCTCGAAATTCATCAGCCTGGTGAAGCGCGAGTCATAAACATGGCTGGCGAGATCGCTCTCGCCGTACTCAAAGCGCGCGAGGTCTTCGCCCGGCAAATAGATGCGACCGATAGTTAGATCGACGGCGACATCCCGGATGATATTGGTCATCTGGAGGGCAAGCCCGAGCGCGACCGCGTACTCGCGGCACCGAGGATTGGCGTAGCCGAAAATCTCGATGCTGACGAGCCCGACCGCGCTGGCCACCCGATAACAGTAAACCCGCAGCTCCTCAAAGGTCGCGTAGCGGCGGGTTTCGATGTCCATTTCAACGCCAGTGATGATTTCCTCGAGCATCTCCGGCGTGATTGCGTAGCGGTCCATCAACGCCCGCACTGAGGTCGCCAGCGACGGCTCGCCGGAAAATTTTTCGCGCAAGCTGCGTCGCCACGACCCAAGACGGTCTCGCTTCGTTTCGTCATCAGAGTTGATGTCATCGACGATGTCATCGATCACGCGGCAGAAGGCGTAAAACGTGGTGATATCGCGCCGGCGTTCACCGCTCATGGCCACGAAGGCGAGAGCAAGGTTCGATTTGCTGGCGCGGGTAATGGCCGTGGCGGAATCACCACTTTTCATGGCAAAAAAACCTCGGGCAAATCCCCGCTGACGCAGCCTTTAGTACGCAATCCAGTTTTCCTGGCGTCCCATTTCGCACTGTCGAAAAAGTACCACCCACGAAGCGAGCAGCCAGCCGGTGACGAGCGTGCGAATGAAGACGAAAATTGTGCGCCAGGCGATCAGGGCCGAGGTGCGGTCGGCAGCGGCGGCGCGAACAAAGGCATCGAGCGTGAGGATGAGAAAGAAATTTACCGCCGCGATAAGGATAAACCACGAGACGCGGAGGCGGTCGCGCCGAATCAGTTGCAGGTGAGCGCGCAAGGCGTCACGCAGGGTTTCATTGTGAAGTACGAGCGAGATTTGCACTGAGCAAAACAGCAGAATGAAAACGCTCATGACCGCGCGTTGCAGCGGCAGGTAGTCGAGTACGTTGGGCAAATCGATGAAGTAAGCGAGCAGCAACGGCAAGCGCACGATGAGAAAGCTCACCAGCACCACGATGCCGGCCCATTCGAGTACATAGGAGAAGCGCCGCACGGCAAATGCGGCCAGCGCGCGTTCGCCAAAACTCAAGCCTTTGATCCAGGCGAGGCAAACGGCGATGAGGTAAACCTGGATGTAAACGCCAACGAGGTACTCGAAGATGAACGCCACGGCATCGATGGCGGCGGATATTTTCAGCAGGTGCGCGGTCGAGATGTGATGGTTCCAGCCCGGCAGTTGCCAGTAAACGAGCGGCTTCATGAGCGCGGCGAGAACGCTGGCGAGAAGTACAGCATAGATAGGAATACTCCAGCCGCGGTAAAGTTTGCGCAGTGCGCGCCATAGTGTGCCGTGCAAACCGCCCCAGTTTACCAGGAGCAAAATGGCCGCGACGACCGCGAGCGGAAAGGTGGTGGTGGGGTTGTCAAAAATTCCAGCGGCGCCCTCGAGCGCGGGCAGCGGCGCCTCACGCCAAACTTCTGAGAGGCGCGGCCAGCTCCAGCTCGGGAATGACGCCACCTGGCCGATATCGAGCTCGGAGATGCTGGCCGGCGGACTGAGAACGATTAACTGGAATATGAAATAGGCGAACCCAAGCAGGGCGAAGGTGAGCCAGACGCGTTCGTAACGCGCGATGCAGCGAAACCCATCGCGCAGCGCGAGCCGCACCGGGTTGGCGAACATGAGCAGCACCCAGCCGGCAGCGAGGCCGGCAAGCGGGTAGGCGGGTTTCATCACCTCGATATTGCGAGCAAAAACCGTGACTGACGACGGGTGAATAGTGAATGGAGAAACCGGCCGCCCATTCACTAATCACCAGCTACCAGTCACTCTGTGTTAACGGATCAGCCCCCAATGGTGGTTAAACGGCCAGTACACCATTAACCCGCGCCCGACGAGATTCTCCTCCGGCACCGGACCCCAGTAGCGGCTGTCGAAACTGAAGTAGCTGTTGTCGCCCATGGCGAAATAGGCGTGGGCGGGCACGGTGAACGTCTCGTTCGGCGTGCGCAGATTGGCGTGTCCCGGCGCATAACCGCGATAGGGCGGCTTTGCGCTCATCACCCGCTGAAATCCATAGCGCTGCGCGAGCGCGCCGTTGACGTAAAGCAGCGGGGAATCAATGCGGAGCGTATCGTTCGGCAAACCGGCCAGACGTTTAATATAGTACGGGGCGCCGGTGTCAGGGTCCTGCGGGATCATAAAAATGTGATTTGTGCGGAAGACGAAAACGTCACCGCGCCGCGGCTTCATGAAGTTGTAGGTGAACTTATCCACGAACACCTGATCGCCTGTGTCGACCGCGCCCCGCGCGATGATTTCACCGCGCTTGTAGCTGTTCCCGGGTGAAACTTTGAAGTCGTTCATCAGCTGGTCCGGTGGACAGTAGACAGAAATCTGCTGGTGCTGGCAGATCAGGCGCGACCAAGTGAAGAAGAAAAGGAATTTCCGCGGCTGAATTTGCACTACGGTGTCGTCCACCTGCGAGACGACGTTGATGTAGTTGCGGCCGAGAATAAAAAACTCGGCGATCTGTTGCAGGAAATTCGGCGCCGGTGTCGTTTGCGGGTGGCCGATAATTCCGTTCAACGTCGGCTGCATCGAGCCGGTGGGAATTTTAAATGGCTGGATGAAATAGCACCGCACGGCCACCGCAACCACGATGGCCACCAGAATGACTTCCGTGTTCTCGCGCCAGCCAGCTTCCCAATGCGCACCGGCTTGTTGCCCAATGATTGTCTCGAGCTGCTCCGATTTTTCGCGGATCGCGCGCTGGTCACCCACCCGCAACGCCGTGCGTACTTCATTGATGTCGCGGTCGAGATCAGCAAGCGCGCTTTCGCTCATCACATCGAGTCGGAAACGCCGTACTTTTTCGGCATGCCGGAGCAAGAGCTTCGCGTGCTTGGCCGCGCGGGATTGAAACATGGGGCGGAAACTACTCGATGCTGCGCTTTTTCAAACCGCAGCGATTCCCTCAGCTGAGGAATTCCGCCAGCGGCGCCATTTGCTCGACGTGCGCGCAAAAAATCTTAAACGCGGCAAGGATCGGCACGGCGAGAATGATGCCGACGATGCCCCACATCCAGCCCCAGAACGCGATGGAGAGCAGGATGAGCACTGGGTTCAAGGTGAGCGAGCGACCCATCACCCACGGCGTGACGAAGTTTCCTTCGAGCGTGCCGAAGCCGAGATACACGGCCGGGAAGATGAGGGCGAAACCGAGGCTATCGAAACTGAGTACGGCGCCGATGGTCATGCACAGGATTCCGGTAAGCGCGCCGAGATAAGGCACGAAGTTCAGGGCAGCGACAAGCGCGGCCCACATCAGGGGATTGCGCAGGCCAAGGATGCCGACCGTAGTGCCGACAGCGCACCCAAGACAAAGGTTGATGATTGTGACGGTGAACAAGTAGCGCGAAATCTGCGCCTCGATGTCGTTTAAAATAGCGACAGCCCGTTTCTTATCCGAAAGCGTGGGTAAAATCTTGACCAGTTTGGCGGCAAACACCCCATCGTAAGCCAGCAGGAAGTAAAGCAGGATGAGGGTAAGTACGAGACTCGCGACAAATTCGGGAGTGCTGTAGAGGATTTCATTGAGCGGATGCCGCTGGAGTTCCACCGGGGTCGGCTTCGTTTTTACCTCGGGCGTGGCGAGCTTTTCAAGCTCACCACTGGCCTGCGCCACCTGCGCGATCGATTTCCGCACCGGCACGAGTTTGTGCTGGAGTTGTTGCAAACCCGCAGGCACCTGCTGCACCCACGCAGCGATCGGCGTGGCGAGTGCCGAAACGCCATAGCTGATGAGCGAAATCAGCGCGATCAACACAAGCGCCGCCGTCAGCGGCGTCGGTATTCTTACTCGCAGGAAGGCGCGCACAATTGGGCGAAACAGGTAACTGAGAAGCATCGCGAGTACGACCGGCAAAAGTACTGAGCGGGTAAAATAGATGGTGTAAAAGATGGCTAGGACGAACAGTCCCGTCATCGCCACCGAGCGCACGTCGAATGGCCGGCGCAGCAAATCCGGCACACGGATGCGCGGCGTACTTTCGGGTGCGCCGCCAGTGTCGGCGATTGTCACGACTGGCCCGTGATGCATGTGTGAAGTGATTCGTGTCTGAGTACGCCCGCACGCGTCCCTCGCGCAGGCTGGCTTGCGCCTGGTCCGTTATTTGTCACGCTGAGCCCCGCGCGACGACGCGAAGGATCCGGCGATTCTTCGCCTGGCTGGCAATTGCCGCGCAAATCCGGCCTACCCGAGCGCTTTTAGCAACGTTTTCCACCGCGCCCATGCATCGTCGCGCGCTTTCACATTAGCTGCATGATGCTCGTCCGTGCTCGCCGGCGATTCGCCGTCACGCATAAATCCGTGGCCGGCGCCCTTGTAGATCACCGGCTCGTACTTTTTCCCGGCCGCTTTCATTAACTCTTCGGCCTTGGGAATTGTCGCGTTCACTCGTTCATCATTTTCGCCGTAGAAGCCGTAAACGGGACACGGAATGTTCTTGACCTTGTCCGCCGTGTCCGGCGCCGTGCCGTAGAATGAGTACGCAGCTTTCAGCTTCGGGTTTTCATTTGCATAGGCGAACGTCCAGCCGCCGCCCCAGCAGAACCCGCACACCGCAAGCGTCCCGCTCGCCGCGGGGATTTTCGTCAGCGCGTACTCAGCCGTGGCATCGAGATCAGCTTTGATCTGCTCTTTTGGCAATGCCGAGATCGCGGTGCGCGCTCCATCCACGTCCTCGAACTTCTGCCCGCTGAGCAAATCCGGCGCGATGGCGATCACCCCATTTTCCGCCAGCTCATCGCACAGGCTGCGCACCCAGTCCGTAAGGCCGAAGATTTCATGGATAACGAGTACGACCGGCGCCTTGTCTTTGCGCTCTGGATAGACGACAAACGCTTTCAGGGTGCGCGCGCCAGACTTGTACTCGACCCAATCGCCGTGGCGCGGCGAGCTGTTGAGACGATCGCGCCCGAAATCTTTGATCGCTTGCGCCGACGCGAAATGCGACAGCGTGACTATGCTGAGAATGGCAAGCGCGCGTTTCATTTCAGACAGTCGCGCGGGTGATCGGCGAAGCGACTCGGTTGCGTGCCATCAGCGCGTCGATGCTCCACAATCCCGGTCCGTAGAAAACGATGAAGAGGAAAATCCAGCAGAGCGCGACCGCCAGCTCACCTTTGTTCTGGATCGGAAAGAAGCTGCCGTGCGCGTGTACCATGAAATAGGCAACCGCCATTTCGCCGCTGGCGATGAACGCCGCGATGCGGGTGATCAGGCCGAATGCAATCAGGAATCCACAGACGAGCTCGATCCAGCCGCCCACCAGCATCAGGCCCTCGGCCGCTCCGTGTCCGCCCGGCGGAAAATGAAGAATCTTCTGTCCGCCGTGCGAAGCGTAGAGCAAACCGATAATGAACCGCATAATGCAATAAACCGGATCGGCGTAACGATTGAGTGCGTTCATGGTGGCTACGCTGCGTCCGGGCGCGCCAGCCTGTCAAGCTTCCCGTACAAACCCCCTCTCGTCCTCTGACCCGCCGCACCCTGTAGCGCAACGATTCCTCGTTGCCGCACCGGTAACCTCTGGCGATCTTCGACTCCGGTCCGCGCTGCTCAGAATGACAGCGGTCTTATTTTGCAAAGAGATTAGGAGTAAGATCAGGATTACGAGTAGGAAGAGGAATGCAGGCGCACGTTGGCTGTTCCGGGTGGTTCTACTGGCATTGGCGCCGCTTGTTTTATCCTGACACGAAACGCACCGACACCTGGTTCAAACACTACGTTGCGAACTTCAGTACTGTCGAGCTGAACGCGCCGTTCTATAAATGGCCGAAGCCAGCCACGGTGAAAGCCTGGGTGCGCAACGCGCCGTCGGATTTTCGTTACTCCATCAAGGTAAACCGCGAGATCACGCATGAACGGCGGCTTGTGCGCACACGCGAACTCGTGCGCGAATTCTGCGCGATGCGCGAAGTGCTCGGCCCGCGCCTGGGCTGCTTCCTTTTTCAATTTCCGCCCAGCTATAAGTACACCGCATCGCGATTGCGCAGCATCGTCACGCAAATTGATTCGAGCTTTCGCTGCGCGGTCGAGTTCCGGCATCGCAGTTGGTGGCGCGCAGCTGTTTATCGCGCATTTGAAAAGCGCGGACTCATTTTTTGCACGGTGAGCGCGCCGCGCCTGCCGGATGATCTTATCAGGACGAGCGACACCATCTACGTTCGCCTGCACGGCAGCAGCCGTTGGTACCGCCACGATTACTCCGACGCTGAAATAGCCCAGTGGGCGCAGACGATTGCGCAAAGCGGCGCGCGTGAAGCCTGGATTTACTTCGATAACGACCGCGAAGCATTCGCGATCAAAAATGCGCGCGAGCTACGGTCAAAGTTGTGCGACCTCAGCGTGGCCGCTGACTAGAAGCATGGCAGGGACGGATCGCCGAACCGTCCGTTCGGCGCATTGCACGCAGCGGCGCGCCCGGCGGTCGCGCCCTGCCACATCGCGTGTTGCATTCATGAGATGGCTTCTAGAATAGCAGGCGCGTTTTGCCGCGGCCTGTTTCGATTCTGCCGATCGCTTTCGCCCGCAATAGCCGGCGCGCTTCGGCGGCGTTGCGCTGCCCGATGATTGCAACCATGCCGATGCCCATGTTGAAGACCTGAAACATCTCGGCGCGATCGACGTTTCCTCTCTCGCGCAGGAATGCGAAGATCGGCGGCACGCGCCAGCTGTGTGTGTCGATCACGGCGTCACAATTCTTCGGCAGGACGCGCGGAATATTATCGATCAATCCGCCGCCGGTGATGTGCGCGAGGCCGTGAATCATTCCGCGCGGAAGTTTCGCCAGCAGCCGCTGGTAATTTTTGTGCACGCGCAGCAATTCCTCACCCACGCTCCGGCAAGTGCCGGGAATGTGCGATGACAACTTCAATCCAAGCTGCTCGAACAAGATTCGGCGCGCGAGTGA
>JAFASN010000070.1 GCA_019244415.1 Verrucomicrobiota bacterium
TGCTGCTGCCTTAGTCAGAACAAGCCTGATTGAGTGGCGTCCTCTTCGTCCTCATCGGACGGAAGGGCAAGTTCCTGTTGGGAAGCGCGGGGCGAAATATCCTCCGGCATTGAGCCCCGGCTCTCTGTCGACAAGTTCTCGCATGAAAACAACATCGGGAATGCCGAGCGCCTTCGTGATGGCATGATCAATCTGGCTGCGCACGGGGTCGGAGTTCAACTGTGCAAGCGGTTGAAGTGTCTGTTCCGCCAATGAATCATATTGCGCCGCAAGCCCAGCGAGCTGCTTTGCGGAAAGCTTGCGCACATCCAATAGCGGCATGGAGGCCCATGCGGGTTTCTTCATCTGCATCCATGCGCTGCGTGTTACCACCCGTCGGCCAAAGTAGAGCAATAGTGAAAGCGAGCTGTTAAACCACAGCAAAAGCGCCTTCTCATGCTCTGTGGTCAGTGACGACGTTTTCAGTGACCACCATGTATTTCCCAGAGCTTCGGTGTCCAGTCCGACCGCAAGAACGCGGTGCGTGATGGGCCAGAGCCGTTCGACAAGAAGAATGCGACCTGCTTTCGACCAGACATCGGTTGCGCTTTTAAGCTTTCTTCATTTGGCGGCTTCCGTTCGCGCGAGCAGTGAGGCATTGGGCTTCTGCGCGATGGTCAGCACCTTGTCGGCCTCATGGCCCCAAAACGCCGAATAAGGCGACCAGTCATCCGTCGAAACTTCAAACGCATCGTGAATGTCGCGCCGGTCGTAACCAAGGCTGCCGAGACTATCCAGGCGGCACATGGGGATGGCGAATTTCTCCGTCTGCCCTGGAATGCGCAGCTCGCCGCTTTGCAGGCTCCAGCATACGCGCAGCAGCTCGCTCTGTGCGAACAGCACGCCCGTCCAGTTCTCGGTGCCTTCGGGGTGCGGCGTCGTGATTATTTCGCCCAGCTTGCCGCTGGTTCCGCGCACGGTCGTGATGCCCACCTCTTCAACGGATACAGGATTGTGCACGTGGGTGAGCCGGTTGGCGAGGTCAAGCGCTTCATGAATCGAGCGCGGATTGCGCCACAGGTTGATATAGGTCGTGCGCCCTGCCGGTTCCTTGCTCTCGCGCTTGCGGGCAATGAACAGGAGTTCCGATAGGTCGGTATTCTCGGAGAAATTGAAATGCGCGGCGTCATGGCTCGCCACGACCGTTTCCAGGTGATAGCGCCTGGCGATGAGTTCGCGCGTACTGGCCCATGCCTCCCCGGACGCGAGCGCGGCGGGAAGCACGAAGGCGAGCCGTCCGCCGGTTTTAAGCCAGCGGTCAGCTAATGCGACGAACACGCTGCCCAGGCCCGCCGTCGCATTCGCCCCGATTTCCTTTACCCGGCGCTTCAGCTCGGTCTGGAGTTTTCCCCGCTCGTCGGGCAAAGAGCCGAAGAGAAGATTTCCGCCGACGCTGCGGACGAAGAGCGGATTCATCACGCACAGGTCAAGCTGCGGAACCATCGCTTCCCGCCAGTGCTTGCGATCCTCTTTGATCTGCCAGAACAGGCGCACGCCGCCGGCGGTTGCGCGCACATCCACCTCATAGAGGTCGTTCACCTGCAGATGTCGCGCCTGGATCTTCCCCAGCCGCGGTTCCATCCTGTGGCGGTCCTTCAAGCGCCGCTGGCGACGGTCTTCGCCAGCCTCTCCAAAGCCTTTTCCATGCTCGAAGAGAATCGGCCGCGGATGGCCTTCTTTTCCTTGCGCGCCGCCGTGCGACACAGCACGCAGACTTCCTCGCCCTCTGGAATAACGATCTTCTTCACTTCCACTTCGGGCCGCACCTGCGTCCAGTTTTCCTTACTGAGCAGTTCCGCCTCGAACTGCTTCATCTGGCTGCGCGCCGTGCCCACCAGATACTGCCCGCCGCGTTTCCGGATGGCCGCCAGATTCGCCTCGCTCACAATGCCGCGATCGAACACCCGGATGCGGCGCGCCTTGCCGTATTTGCGCTCCACCATGCGCAGAATCGTTTCCATCGTCGACACGTCGGCGCGGTTGCCGTCGAAGGTCTCATAACTGAAGGCAAAACCTTCGCGGTGACGATGAGCGCGATCACCATCTGTTCGCCGTCGGGACGGGCCCAGAGGGCACCCCCGCGCGAGTAGCCGCGGCGCATCATCGGATTGTTCGCCGCCGCGCCTTCCACGTATGTACTCGTCAGGTCATACAGCAGTACGTCGAACTCGGCCCCGAACAACTCGCCGTAACGCGCTTTGAGATGCCGTTCCAGCTTCGTCTTGTGCGGCAGCATGCGATCCAGACAGCGATACAGGCGCGTATCGTTGATCTTGCCTTCCTCGATGCCCAGCAGATCGTCCAGCGCCGTCGACGGATACCAGCGCTGCTCGACGGCCAGTTCGCTGCCCGGCGCGCACAAGCGGTGAATCGCCAACAGCGCGGCCACGCGCGACCAGGGCACGTCGGCTGGCTCATCATCCACGGCCCTTGCAAAGAATCGATCCAGTTCGAGCCGTTTCCACAGTTCCAGCCCCAGCCAGCAGGCGCCGAACTGGCGCATCCTTTCCAGCCGCGCTTTGTTCAGCAGCACACGGGCGACCTGTGCATCGTCGGCCGCCGGCTCAACCTGCGAAGGGAACAACTTCAGCCGCTGCGCCTCGGCCTGTTCACTGAAGACTTCGACCGTTTTCACCCAGCGCGCCTGGGCTGAACTGTTCAGCTCGCCCAGGTAGCAGAACGTTTTCTGCCGCGGCCCGTCCGGCGTGCGCACGGTTTCCACCAGCGACCAGTAAGTATGATCCTTGCCGTCCTTGTGGCGAGCGTGTGACCGCAAAAACATTCTGACCTGATCGTGTCATGAGGCGCATTACCGCCACAAGAGGGTAGGTCTGCACTACATCGTGTTTCGGAAATACGCCGGTTGCAAATACAGCACTTATGCCGACCGAAGCGTCAAAAATCGCTGGTTGCGATGATCCCGTGACGAACTTGGGTTAAGGCGCGAGCGAAGGCGCGATGTACGCGTAAAAAACCACTATGAGGCCGATGATCGACGCCAAAAGAATACTGTGGCGAAGCGTGAAGCGGAAGAGGCGGCTTTCTTCGCCTCCGCCCATGGAAGTGGCGGCCGAAGCGACTGCGACGCTCTGCAGGCTGATCATCTTGCCCATCACGCCGCCGCTCGAGTTGGCCGCCGCCATCAGGACCGGGCTCAGGCCGAGCCGCTCGGCCGTCACCTTCTGGAGGTTGCCGAACAGCGCGTT
>JAFASN010000110.1 GCA_019244415.1 Verrucomicrobiota bacterium
CAGGCATGGGTACACGGAGCGTCGTAGCAGAACAGACAGCGATTGGCCTCGACCAATGCCTCATGGTCACTAAGCGGCGGCAGCAGCTCTGAAATGGATTCGGATGCCACTCTACTGTTCCCCTCATGCAAGCGGGACGCGGCTTGCTGGTCATGCGTTAAGTTGAGTTTTTATCTTAGCGCTGTTAGCTCCGAGCTGTTAGCTTTTAGCCGGATTGGGGTCGCTGACGCTCCCTGGCTCTGTGTCGAGAGTCCAATCGCTTCGCTCATGGCTCTGTTAGCCGTTCATGGCTGCCTGTTCGGTGAGTTGACGGGCGCGGCGGCCGTGGAGAAAAGCCTCAATGTCCGCAGTTGAAAATTCGAACCCATGGTCCTCCGGGTTGAATCGTTTGCCGTCCTTTTTCGCCGCAGTGTAGAGCATGGCCGCGCGGGCCAGGGCATCGCGTTCGGCTTCCTCGCGTTCCTTTTGTAATGTCTTTAGTTCGGCTTTGAGCTTGTCGAGCAGACGGAACAGACGCTGCTCCTGTAATTGAAGGTTGCGGAACTGGCGTTCGTAGGCGACGTAGGTGTGCATGCGCAGCATGGTGAGGCGGGCACGCGGGTCGAGTTCGACCACCTGGTCGGCGAACTCATTGCAGCCTTTGACGTAGAGCGCTTCTTCGAGGCCGGGGATGCGGTCGAGCC
The DNA here is from genome assembly GCA_019244415.1 of Verrucomicrobiota bacterium. Lineage (GTDB taxonomy): Bacteria > Verrucomicrobiota > Verrucomicrobiia > Chthoniobacterales > UBA10450 > AV69. The sequence goes on from JAFASN010000110.1 coordinate 684, forward strand.
GCCACCAGGTGTCGGCCAGTTTCTGCACGATCTCGAGTTCGAGCTCGCCAACCGGCTTGTAAATTTTGTCGTATTCGGCGAGATGGGCTTCATAGCGCTCGGCATCATCGGTGGGGAGCAGGACGGTGCGGCCGGTGAGAGCGGTTTTGAGAGCATTTTTCCTGGAGGCAGCCTTGCCCTCCTCAGACTTCGGGCCGGTGCTCAAGTGGGCGTTGGCGCGGTTGGCTTCGAGGCGAGCGGGAGAGATGGTGGTTGGAGTCGTTTCGGGCATAGATTGTCCCGTCGCTTCGCTCGGGGCTCCGACAGACTGCGTGTCGACGGCGGCATTCTTCTTTTCCAATTTGCGGGCGGCGCGTTCGGCGGGCTCATTTTCTTGAATCTTCGGCTCGCTGAGAAGCGCGGCCTCATCGTGCCGCGCCGCCTGCGCGTCCAGGGCAGCATTCTTCTTTTCCAATTTGCGGGCTCGGCGCTCGGCGGCGCGGCGTGCTTGACGAGAGGTCATGATACGACCGTTTTCGCGCGAGGGGGCGTGTGGCGGCGGGAGAAATCGGCTGTAAGTGGTTGTTACGGTTACGAAGAAAGTCAACAGATTTTTGTGACTCGGCTTCCAGCGACCTAGAATGGATGTTCCAGGAGACCAGCGATGGCTGGATATTCAGGCACGCCGCTGCCCAAGAAACTCGGAATAAAGTACGGCTATAAAATCGCTCTGCCGGGCATTCCTGCGGACGTGAGGGCGGCGCTGCGAGAAGCGATTGCGGGCTGCACCTTGGAGAAGGATGGCTGCCGTGTGGCCCTGGATTTTGTTTTGCTTTTCGCCAGAGCTTCCATTGAGTTGAAGGAGCAATTCCCATTCTGGGCGGGTAAGCTTGCTCCGGCGGGGATGCTTTGGATCGCCTGGCCAAAGAAGAGTTCCGGAGTTCCCAGCGACCTCGACGACAATAAAGTACGCACGATCGGGTTGAATGCCGGGCTGGTCGACGTCAAGGTGTGCGCCGTGACCGACATCTGGTCGGGGCTGAAATTCGTTATCCGCGTCAAAGATCGCCCCAAGAGCGGATGATTGCGGCTGCTGCGAAACTAATAGAAAAGTCAAAAGACTTTTGTGACCGCCACGGCGGGCCGGGCCTGCGGCTGATGCAGCACTACGCCGTAGCGCCGGTAATACCGCCGGTGACCGAAGCAGGCACGCGTGCAGGACAGGCCGAAGAAGAAAAACACCACGAGCACGATCAGGCACCCCAGAGCAACATTCTTCAACAGTGGATTTCTTGGGGGCGCCGCCGGCGGCGGAGGCGGAGAATACTGCGCCTGATTCTGCCACGAAGTCTGTACAGGCTGCGGCGGTGCGCTGACGAACGGCGTTCCGCAGTTGGCGCAGAACTTCGCGGTTTCCGGATTCTCCAGCCCGCAATTTGGACAAGTCATCTCAGGCTTACTTTAACGAAGTACTAAGGAAACCGCGCAAAACGGGCACGGTATCAAGCGTGCCCCGCAAAGGCAGGGGGTTCCTTTCCCTGTCTCGGGGCACGCATCCGCGCCCTTTGCGCTCTCAGGAACCCGCGCAAAACGGGCACGGCTGACCCTACCAAACTCTGCACGCATTCTGCGCAACCATGGGCGTGTTTTCTGAACAGCCGAAGGCCTTGCCGAATTCAGGCATGTTCTGGACTACACCGTCGACACGGAACCGCCCGGGCGAATGCGGGTCGGTGAAGGCGCGGTTGCGGGCATCTTCCGGCCGAACGGTCTGACACCAGACCTGCGCATAACCCAAAAACAAGCGCTGCTGAGGCGTGAAGCCGTCCAGTTTCGTGTCTGCTACGATCCCTCTTTGCAGCGCCCCGAGCAGCGCCATGTAGGCTAATCGGACCCCGCCGTTATCCGCGCCGTTTTCGCCGAGTGTCAGCTTGCCATTGAGATTCACTCCTTCAACCGGGCTGAAGCTTGAGTATTCGTTCGAGATGCAGTCCGCGCGTTTCCGGAACTCCGCGTCATCATTAGGGGTCCACCAGTCGCGGAGGTTTCCATCGGCATCGTATTGCCGGCCCTGATCGTCAAAGGCGTGCGTTAGTTCATGCCCGATCACCGCTCCGATGCCCCCGTAATTCACAGCCATGTCCGCCGAATTCCGGTAAAACGGAGGCTGTAAGATGCCCGCTGGGAAATTAATGTTATTCTCCTGCGGATTGTAGTAAGCGTTCACAGTCGGCGGCGTCATATGAAATTCCATCCGGTCGACCGGCTTACCGATCTTGTTTAAGTCGCGCTTTACTTCGAACTCGCGCGCGCGCCGAATGTCACCGACGAAGTCATTCTTGGTAACTTCGACAGTGGAATAATCCTTCCACTTCTCCGGGTAGCCGATCTTATTGGTGACGCCGCGCAGTTTCGTAAGTGCCTGCTGTTTGGTGGTATCGCTCATCCAGGTCAGCGAGCCGATATCCACTTCCATTTCCTGTTCGATGGCGCGGACAAGTTCCTGAGTCTTTTCCTTCGACTGGCCAGCGAATGCTTTTTCCACGAATCTCTGTCCGAGCGCCTCACCCAGACCGGCGTCAGTTGTCGCCACGCAGCGTTTCCAGCGCGGTTCGAGCGCCTCCGCCCCAGTCAGATATTTGCCGTAGAAAGCGAAGTTCGCGTCTACAAAAGGCTGGCTCAGATACGGCGCATAGCTATGCGCGAGGTGCCAGATCAGATAGCTCTTGATGTCATTGAGCGGCGTAGATTGAAGCACGTTCGCCAGGTTCTTGTAGAAATCGGGAACGGCCACATTCATGTTTACGAAAGCAGGTGTGCCGAGTGTCTCCAGATACAT
>JAFASN010000074.1 GCA_019244415.1 Verrucomicrobiota bacterium
GTGGAAGTGCTGCTCAGCTCGGGCTTTGATGCCCAGCGTGCCGCATCCCCTCCGCAACTGCCGGCTCGTCCGATCAATCCGTCGTTTACAGACGGCGAGACGAGCGGGGCGATGTTCCTCAGGTTCAGCGGCGATGGCTCTGGGAACACCCGGAACTACTCGGTGCAGTATGCCGAAAACATCAGTGGCCCGTGGATTGACCGCGGCATCACCTCGAACACGAAGGTGGAGATCAGTGGGCTGACGCCGGGCAAGGTCTACTTCGGGCGCGCTCGCGCCCACAGCGCCGCCGGTTCCAGCGACTGGTCGGGCGTCGCAGCCAGGATGGCCACGTAGCCTATTGCCGTTTGCCGCAAACTTAGTGCCAACCAGGAATGGTTGGCCTACAGTACTGCTACGGAGGCGCATCGTCGATGTGGCGATGCGCCTCTTGCGTTGCCTACTGTTTGCCGCGTTGAGTAATCCGCGTGTTTTTGCCTGATGTTCGCCTTTGCCTGCTCCTTTGTCCCACTCACCCAGGCGCCACAGCGCTCGCTTGAGCAAAGCAGCGCCGGTGCCGTATAGTCGGCGCATGTCACTGGTATTCGAGACCATCCAAACTGAAGGGCTGGCGGAGCTTTCGTATCTGATCGGGGACGACGAAGAAGGCACTGCCGCCGTGTTCGATCCGCGCGCTGATGTGGATATCTACATTGAGTACGCACGGAAGAAGAACGTCGCGATCACGCATATCTTCGAAACGCATATCCATGCCGACCTGGTAAGCGGTGCGCGAGAGTTATGCAGCCGGGTGGAATCGGCGCGCATTTATGTGAGCCATGAAGGCGGAGCGACCTACGGCTTCAGTAACGAGAGTGTGCATGATGGTGATAAGTTCACTTTCGGTTCCGTGATTATCACGGCGCGACATACTCCCGGCCATACGCCGGAGCACATGTCCTACTTGCTTACCGATGCCGAGCACCCGGAAGTGCCATGGGGTGTACTCAGCGGCGATTCGTTGTTTGTAAACTCGGCCGGGCGCCCCGATCTCCTGGGCGAAAAAGAGACGACGAAACTTGCCGCGCAGCAGTTCCGTACTTTACGCGACTTCTACATGCAACTGCCGGACAGCGTAATTATCTATCCGGCGCATGGTAGCGGTTCGCCATGCGGAGCCGAGATTGGCGACCGACTTAGCAGCAGCATTGGATACGAGCGCCCGCTGAATCCATTTCTTCAATTCAAGGACGTGCAATCATTTACTCACTTCGCTGTAAGCACGGCTCCGCCTATTCCCAAGTACTACCCAGTGATGAAGAAGGTGAACGCGGAGGGACCGCAACTGCTGGGCGGCCTGCCGCGGGTGGCGGGCCTGCCGCCGAAAGCGTTCAAGGACGCAATCGACGCCCAAGAAAGCGTACTTGTTGATACTCGATCGATGCTGGCCTTCGGTTCGGCGCATATTCCAGGTGCACTGAATATCGGCGGCACACCGATGCTTTCGATTTGGGCAGGTTCATTGCTCGATCCTGAACAAGCTATCCTGCTTGTACTCGAACAAGACGACGAAGTCGATGAAGTTGTTCGGTTATTCATTCGCACCGGGTTTACCAAGTTTGCGGGCTACCTGGTGGGCGGAATGAAGGCGTGGGGCAATGCAGGCTATCCTCTCGCACAAGTACCGCAAATGAGTGTGCACGAGCTAAGAAAACCTGCGCCGGAGTTGCAGGTGCTGGATGTTCGTTCGGCTCGAGAATGGAAGGGCGGGCACGTTCCGGGCGCGCGACATATCTTTCTGGGGGAACTAACCCGGCGTGCCGGTGAGCTGGATAAGTTGCGGCCGGTAGCAGTGTATTGTGCAACCGGCTACCGGGCAAGTATCGCAGCTAGTATTCTAAAGCACGATGGCTTTAGCCAGGTAAATAACGTGCCGGGTAGTTGGCACGCGTGGAAGAAAGCTGGTTACCCGGTTGAGCGCGATGCAGTACACGACAAAGCGGCATGATCACACGCGAGAGGCAGCCGCCAAACCTGGAGATGCCATTCCATACCTTGGATGGCGCGATTACGCCCACGGAAAATTTCTATGTCCGGTGCCATTTCCCTATTCCGCAGATCAATCCAGATAGCTGGTCCCTTCGCATAGAAGGAGCCGTAGATCAGCCGGCACAATTTTCATTAACCGACCTGAAGAGGTTTCCGCGCGAGACGATGATGGCAACGCTCGAGTGCGCCGGCAATGGACGCATCTTTCTTGCGCCGAAGGTGAAAGGTGTTCAGTGGGAGCTTGGCGCCGTCGGCAACTGCGAGTGGACCGGCATCCGGCTGAGTCATCTTCTCGAAGAAGCTGGCATCCGTTCCGGAGCCCGCGAAGTGATCCTCGAAGGCGCGGACAAAGGAACGATCGCCGAGCTGCCGCGTCCAACCGGCGAGATCCATTTTGCGCGCAGTGTGCCGATCGCGAAAGCGATGGATGACGTTCTACTCGCGCTTGAGATGAATGGTCGTCCACTTACTCCCGCTCATGGTTATCCGCTGCGCGCGATAGTTCCAGGCTGGTACGGAATGGCTTCGGTAAAATGGCTTCAGCGTATCGTTGTTACCGATGAGCCGTTTCATGGCTACTATCAGACGATCGACTACGCCTACTGGCGGCGTGACAAGTCCGGGCCGGTACTTGTTCCTCTCGCGCAGATGTCGCCCAAGGCGCAGATCGCAAGACCGCAAAGTAACGAAACAATACCCGTGGGCACTAAGTACCTTGTAAAAGGAGCAGCCTGGGGCGGCGAAGGCGGAATCAGTAAAGTGGAAGTCAGCTTTGACCGCGGCAGCAGCTGGGAAGAGGCAAGCTTTAATTCACCGTCAGTAAGGCACAGCTGGAGACTATGGTCGTTTACCTGGCATCCGACGAAGCCGGGCAACTACACTTTGCTGGCGCGAGCGACCGATTGCCGAGGGCAAACTCAACCACTTGACCGCAACACTGACCACGGCACCTATAGGATCGACCATTGTCTGCCGGTCGAAGTGCAGGTGCACTAAGCTTAAGTTAAACGCCGCTAAGGCAGTCCGTACTTTTCGCTGATTCGGAATTTCCACGCTGCTATCGCCAGGCCTGCCGTGCGAAAGTCTGCGGCGCGCGGAATGGCAGGTAAACCGGTGAGGTTACCATCTGCCCAGCGGCGTCCACCTTCCACCTCGACGCGAAATTCTGAGCCAGTGCGTAGCCTCGCCCGCGCCACACGGGAATGCGAAACGTTCCCGTTTGAAGAGACGAAAAGCATGAGGTTGCAATCGCGCCTCCGCAGCGGCGCTTACGCAACATTTGCGTTACGTCCCCGGCGGGAATCGAACCCACATTTAAGGTTTAGGAAACCCTTGTTCTATCCGTTGAACTACGGGGACTCACTGCCTGTCCTGCGCTACTCTAGTTAATCTTGGCATGAATAAAACTGCGCAAAGTGCCTTTCGCTTCGTCCTTGTGCTCGGCATCGCCAATCTGTTTGCCGACATGACGTACGAAGGCGCCCGCAGCGTGACCGGCCCATTCCTCGGCAGCCTCGGCGCAAACGCAGCGGTTATCGGGTTCACCGCCGGCTTCGGAGAACTCATCGGCCACGGGTTGCGTTCCCTCAGCGGCCTGATCAGCGACAGGACGGGTAAGTACTGGATCGCGACAATCACCGGCTATTGCATCAACATGCTCGCTGTACCCGCTCTCGCGCTCGCGGGCAATTGGCCGTTAGCCGCGGGGCTGGTCGTGGCGGAACGAACCGGCCGCGCCATTCGCAAGCCATCCACCGATGCGATGCTCTCGTTCGCCGGAAAACAAATCGGCCACGGCTGGGTCTTCGGTCTCAATGAAGCTCTCGATCAGGCCGGCGCGACAATCGGCCCTTTGCTCATCTCACTGAATTTGTTCCAGCATCGCTCTTATCAGCATGGCTTTGCCATTCTTCTTTTGCCGGCGCTAGTCACCATTGCGATTATTTGCGCCGCTCGGCACTTCTTCCCGCACCCGCATCAACTTGAAGCTGGAGTTGAAATCCATCCGACCGGTCTGCCATTGAGCTACTGGCTTTACGTCGCTGCTGGAGCATTCGTCGCGGCGGGTTTCGCTGATTTTTCACTTATCGCCTACCACTTCCAGCATAGTGGCACGATTCGGGTCGAGCTAATTCCAGTGCTCTATGCCGTTGCCATGTTAATGGGTTCGATCGGTGCTCTCGTCTTTGGCAAGCTTCTCGATCGAATGGGACCGCGCGTTCTCTTTGTCGCGATCATTCTGGGCGCGCTGTTTGCGCCGCTGGTCTTTTTCGGAGGAATAACAACGGCAGCGATCGGTGTCGTAGTCTGGGGAATCGGACTAGCCGCCCAGGGTTCATCACTGCGCGCGGTATTAAGCACAATCATCTCACGGAATAAACGCGGCACTGGCTTCGGAGTCTTTGACATGGTATTTGGCATAGCCTGGTTCATTGGTAGCTGGATCATGGGCCTGCTTTACGACCACTCACTCTTCACACTGGTGGTATTCTCAGTGGTCATGCAGCTACTGGCGCTGCCGCTCTTCTTCCTGGCACGCGCCCGTACTCAAGCGACAACGTGACCGAGGGGATCACGACAAGCTCACCTGCGCTTTCGCGTCGACTGGGCTTATTCGATGCGACCATGATCGTGATGGGCGGGATCATCGGTTCCGGCATTTTCATCAATCCGTACGTTGTCGCTCAACAGGTTCACTCTGCTCTCCTAATTGTGGGAGCATGGGTCGCGGGCGGATTCATTGCACTGGCCGGCGCGTTCATCTACGCAGAGCTTTCCTCCTATACTTCGCTCAGCGGCGGCCAATACATCTATTTGCGCGATGCTTTCCATCCGGCGCTCGCGTTTATCTATGGCTGGTCCCTTCTTCTCGTCACACAAACCGGCGGGATGGCAGCGGTCGCCGTAACATTCGCCCGATACGCCTGCGATGTAACTGGTGTTGCTGCTAACGAGCAGACGATAGCTTCGCTAACGGGTTTCGTGTTACTTGCGTTAACCGTAGTCAATTGCATCGGCGTTCGCGCGGGCGGGACGACGCAAAATTTGTTCATGGTTCTGAAGTTGTTCGGAATTGCGCTACTTGTTTTCGCCGGTTTGCTGATGGTAAAGCCAGCTTCAGTTTTCCCAGCACCAGTAGCTTCTTCAGCGAACACCTGGAATGCGATTACGGCGTTCGGCGCGGCACTCATTCCGGTGCAGTTTGCCTATGGCGGCTGGCAAACAGCCTGCTTTGTCGCCGGCGAAGTGCGCAGGCCAGAGAAAACACTGCCGCGCGCGTTGCTGCTCGGCATCGCTGGTGTCATCGTCGTTTATGTAAGTGTCAACTTTGTCTGTGTTCGCGTACTTGGCCCGGCGACACTTTCTCATACGGCGACGCCGGCATCGGCCGTCATGCAGATCGCACTTGGTCGAACGGGCGCCAAACTCATCGGGATTGCGATCGCGATCTCGACGCTTGGCTTTCTGAGCCAGAGCATGCTGACCGCCCCTCGCGTTTACTTCGCCATGGCCGAAGACGGACTATTCTTCCGCAGCCTCGCGCGGCTAAACGGCGCGCGAGTACCCGCGGTGGCGATCGCCCTGCAAGGAGCGCTCGCACTGATTATCGCACTCTCTGGGCGCTACGAACAGATTCTTAACTACGTCGTATCCGTTGATGTAGTCTTTTTCGGACTCAGTGCAGCGTGCCTCTTTGCCTTTCGCCGGCGCAAAGTACCATCTAGCTTTCGCGTGCCGGGCCACCCGTTCACCACGCTATTCTTCATCGCGGCGTGTTCCTGGCTCGTGTTCAGCACAGTTGCACGATATCCGGCGAACAGCCTGATCGGCTTAGGGATAATGCTCAGCGGATTTCCGATGTATCTCTTCTGGAATGCGAGAGCTTCTCGCGCCCGTGCGGCTGCGTCAGATCAAGGACTGGCCCGACCGGCACAATCCGGCTCGGATTGATCTGGTCATGGGTCATGTAGTAATGGCGTTTGATGTGGTCGAAGTTCACGGTGTCGGCGATGCCTGGCTGCTGATATAAGTCCTTCAAGTACCCCTGTAGGTTCGGGTAATCGAGAATACGGCGAATACTGCACTTGAAATGGATATAGTACACTACATCGAACCTGACCAAAGTACAGAATAACCGCCAGTCACTTTCAACTATTCTGTCGTCAAACAGGTACCGACCTGTAGCCAGCCGATTCTCCAGCTCATCGAGTGCGATAAAGACCTGTTTGCAGGCATGTTCGTAACCGCGCTGTCGCGTGGTAAAGCCGGCCTTGTAAACTCCGTTATTAACCTTGTCGTGAATGTAGTCGCTTAGCCTATTCTGGTCATGGGCAATATCGACCGGGAACAGATCCGCTTTAGTTTCTGCCAGTGAATGGAAGGCATCATTAAACATCAGGCAGATGTCGTCTTCGCAATTGTTAACGATTCGGCTGGTTACCTTGTCCCAGAGTACAGGAACAGTCACACGTCCGTCGAAATTCGGGTCGGTCGCGATGTAAGCTTCAGACAAGTACTCAAAACCGTTGACCGGGTCTTTGCTGTATCCAGGACCATCACGGAAAGCCCAGCCGCGCTCATCGCGCACGGGATCAAGTACAGTCATTCCTATCACATTCTCGAGCCCAAGTAGCTTGCGGGCAATGACGGTCCGGCTCGCCCAGGGGCAAGCTAACGAGACATAAAGATGATAGCGATCTGCCACTGCTGCGTACGGGGTGCTGCCATCGGCTGAGACCCAGTCGCGGAAGACATCTTCCTGCCGCTCGAAGTCGCCAGTCTGTGATGCTTCTTTGGGAAACTGCGCTGTCACCATACGAGCTAGGATACCGGCACCGCTTCCGGGCGAGCAGTTGCCGGTGGATGGGCAAAGTCGTGCTCGTGGAAATGAGCGCTGCGGAGGAATGGGACACGATCGAGGACATGTTCCTGAAACCATTCCAGCCAGAGATAGATAACGGGAGTAATATACAAGGTAATTAACTGCGAAACGATCAGCCCGCCGACGATCACTAAGCCAAGTGGACGGCGTGATGCTCCATCGGCTCCGACGCCAAACGCGATCGGCAATGCCCCCATCAGCGCAGCCAGCGTAGTCATGATAATCGGCCGGAAGCGTTCCACGCTGGCTTCGTGAATCGCGTCGCGCCATTCGTAGCCTTCATCGAGACGATGCAGGGCGAAATCGACGATCATGATACCGTTCTTCTTTACGATACCCATAAGGAGGAAGAGGCCGATGACTGAGTAGAGTGAGAGCGTGCTGTTAAAGAGCCAGAGAGTCATCAAGCCGCCAACGACGGCCGGGAACAAGGTAGAAAGTACGGTGACAGGATGCACGTAGCTTTCATAGAGAATGCCGAGGATGACATACATGACGAAGAGCGCGGCGATAATCAGGTAAGGCAAAGCCTGGAATAGTTGCTGTAGAACAAGGCCCTCGCCTTGTAGTTCACCATGCACACTCGGTGGCAGAGCTTCCGCCGCTGCTTTTTCTATGTACTCAATCGCGTCTCCCAGCGCGACATTCGGTTTGATGTCGAAGCCAAAGGTGACGCTGGTGAATTGATTGAGATGATTGACTGAGTCCAAGCCGACAGTTTCGCTGGCCTTTGTCACGGCGCGGATGGGAATCATAGTATTCCCATTGTCCGGCTTGACATAGATCTGGCGAAAATCCTGGGGAGATGTCCGGGCCTGATCTTCGGCTTCCAAGATTACCTGGTACTGGTCGTCCGCTTCCTTGATCAGGTAAACGTAGTTCTGTGAGTACGCAGCCTTGAGCAAGTCTTCCAGCTTGGTCGTGGACACGCCGTAAACGCCCGCCCGATCCCGATCAATGTGGATGTCGAGGTTAGGTGTCGCGCGGAAAAGATCGGAGCGGGGCGGATTAGTAAAGCCGGGGTACTGGACCAGCTTGGCCTGTAGCTTGTCAGCCGCGGCATAAACTTCGTCAGGATTGATTCCGCTGATCACATAGGAGTAGCGGCCGAACTGGCTGCCGGTCGCGCCGATGTTGATTTGTAAGACTGGCTGCGGGTTCAGAGTCGGCATTACGCCCGGGATACCGGCGCAGGCTTTGCGCAGCTGCGCGGCAACGGTCTCGATGTCGGGACGATGCCGTTGGTCCTTCAGGAAAATAACGGTGAAAACGCCAGCACCGCGGCCAGCGCGCCCCGCAACCGTGAAGTACTTATCGACGGCGGGATTGCTTTGGAGAATGGGATCGAGCTCGTTTTGAAGGCGCCGCTGCTGGTCGGGCGAGGCACCTTCGGGAACGATGAAAAAGCCGCGAATCGTGCCGCTATCACCGGTGGGCAACAGAGTGAACGGCAGTTGCTTGAAAAAGAACCAGACGCCGATCGCGCAGGCAATCAGGATCGGCGCCGCGATCCAGCCATGATCGAGAAACCAGTGCAATGTACGCCCGTATGAATCACGGATCGGATCGAAAAAGCGCTCGACGAAGCGTTCCGTCCAGGTTTTGCGATGCCCCTCGCCGCGTTCCTTGAGAATGCGCGAGCACATCAGCGGGGTCAGCGTGAGCGAGACCAGCCCCGAGGCAAGAATCGCGACGATAATTGTGACGGCGAATTCGCGGAAAATGCGGCCGAGCAAACCGGGCATAAACGCCAGCGGAATAAAAACGGCCGCGAGTGAAAGAGTCATCGAGAGAATGGTGAACGAAATCTCGCCCGCGCTGTTCATCGTCGCCTTGTAGATCGACTCGCCGGCTTCAGCGCGGCGCACGACGTTTTCCAGAAAGACGATCGCGTCATCGACAAGGAAGCCGATGGCGAGGGTGAGCGCCATGAGCGTGAGATTGTTGATCGAATAGTCGAGCCACCACATGGCGATGAAGGTGATGAGAAACGACATCGGCAGGGCGACGATGGGTATGAGCGTGTCGCTGGCGCGCCCGAGAAAAACGAAGATGACGAAAATGACGAGCATGAACGCAAGTACGAGCGTGAACTGCACGTCGTGCAGCGAGTTCACGATCGACGCCGAGCGATCGAAAACCGGGATCAGGCGAATAGAGCCCGGCAATTCTCGCTGCAATTCCGGGAGCAAGCCGCGGACTGATTTCGCCACGGCGACGGCGTTCGCGCCGGCCTGACGTGAAACCGCGAACACGATGACAGAAGCCGGCGGATTATAGCCGCGCACGAAGAAATGGCGCGACAGGCGCTCGTTTTCGACGCCGTTAATCACGCGCGCCACATCGCGCAGATAAACGGGCGAGCCGTCCGGCCCGCGTTTGACGATTAGATCGCGATAGCCCTGGGCGTCATCGATCTGCCCTTGCGGGCGCAGGGTAAAAGATTTGTTTTTCCCATCGAACTGCCCGGCGCCGGAATAGGAAGTACCGGCCTGGATCGCCTTTGCCAGCTCGTCGAAGGTCATGTCGCGCGAGGCCAGCTTGCCCGGATCGACTTTGATGCGGATCGCGCCTTTTACGCCGTAGATGTTTACCTGCGAAACGCCCGGCAAAATGTTGATGCGCTGAGAGACTTCGGTCGTTCCGTAGCGATACAACTCGCCATCGGTGAGCGTGTCGCTGGTTAGCGCCACGTACATTACCGGCTGATCGTTGGGATTGGTCTTGGTGAATGTCGGCGGGCTGGGCAAATCGACGGGCAGCTGACCGCCGGCACGCTGAATGGCAGATTGTACATCGCTCGCCGCAGCATCGATGCTCTTCGTGAGGTCAAACTGAATGGTGATATTCGTACTTCCCTGCGAGCTGTTGCTGGTGATGAGACTGATGCCTGGGATTTGCGTGAACTGTTTTTCCAGCGGCGTCGCAATTGTATTCGCCATCGTGACCGGATCGGCGCCAGGGTAAGAGGCGCTCACGGAGATGACGGGGTAATCGACTGCGGGAAGATCATTCACCGCCAGCTGATTGTAGCTGAGGATGCCGAACACCAGGACGGAAACCGACAACAACATCGTCATCACCGGCCGCTGAATGAACGGACGCGACAGGCCGGAAGAGAATTGTGTCAGCTTCGGCTTCGAAGCTGCGCCGAATTTCTGAAGTGGCGACTGCCCGTCGCCGCTACTGCCGCCGTCTTTCACTATTCGATGGAAGCGGCGTCGTGACTTCCGCCAACGGACGACGATTGCTTGTCCTGCTGCACGGCGACTTTCATTCCCGGTGCAAGCTGGAGCTGTCCACGCGTGACCACGCTCTCTCCTGGTTTGACCCCATCCTTGAGTACGGTGGTATCGCCGTCCTGCTTTTGGCCGGGATGCACCTCGCGCAGATCGAGCGTTGAATCTGGCTTGACGACAAACACGTAAGGCCCGTTTTGGCCAATCTGCACGGCACTGCTCGGCACGAGCATCGCGTTTTTCAACGTATCGAGGATAAGCCGCACGTTCACGAACTGTGCTGCCCAGAGCGCGTGGTCTGAGTTCTCGGTCGTGGCGCGCGCGCGTACGGTTCCGGCGCCGGGCTGTACTGCGTTATCGATGAAGGTCAGCTTGCCCGCCCGCGGCGGTACTTTGCCGTCGCCCGGCGCTGTGAGTACAGTCAGCGGCGGTCCATTCAAATGCTGGCGAACGAGCGGAATGTCGGGCTCGGCGATGGTGAAATCGGTGTAGATAGGATCGAGCCGCTGCAAGGTGACGAGCGCTGGGCTACTCGGGCTAACGAGATTGCCGACGTCGACGGTGCGAATACCGGCGCGTCCGTCGATGGGCGAACGAATGATGCAGTTATCAAAATTAAACTGCGCGGCGGCTACTGCGGCATCCGCTTTCATGGCGTTGGCTTTGGCGGTGTCGTAGTCCTGGCCGGCGACAACCTGTTTCGAGCGCAGCTCGGTTTGCCGCTGCAATGTCGCGTGGGCGAGCGCCGCGTCGGCCTGGGCGGAAGCGAGCGCGGCGGCGTAAGGCCGTTGCTCGATACGAAAAAGTACGTCGCCTTTCTTCACGTCCGCGCCATCCTGAAACTCGCGCGAGATGATCTGGCCGCTGACCTGCGCCTGGATTTGCACCGTCTCCGCAGCAGTGCAGGTGCCGATCTCATCGAGGTAAAGGGGAACGTCTTTGGTCACGACTTTTGCCACTGCAACCGGGCGCACAGGCAGGGCGGAAGATTCTTTTTTCGGAGCGGTAATGGCGCGCAGCAATAGCAAAGCGACGACGAGAATGATTGCGGCGCCGATCCAGCGGACGCGTGTCCGGCCGAAACGAGTATCGAGACGTTGTACTGTTTCGCGCGCAGCGATATTGGTCTGAGTGGCTGTTGTCATCGGACAGAGAGGTTTCGCGCGCCATTAGTGCCGCCGACGTGTTCAGCGCGCTGGCGAATCTTTTCCAGGACGCGCACGCACGCCTGCAACTCGCGAGCGGGAATACCGGTTAACAGTTCCCGGCGCAATTCACTCGCTGAACTATCGATGCGGTCAATCACCCGGCGCGCACGTGCTTCGAGCCTGACGGTCTTACAGCGGCGGTCCGAGGACGAATGCACGCGCTTGACCCAGCCAGCTTCCTCCAGCCGGTGCAGGAGAGTGACCAATGTTGGGTCTTCGACTCCGAGCTGCTGCGCCAGCTCAGCCTGCGTCACTGGCTGCGAGGCGCGGGAAAGGTGCAGCAGGGTGCGCCAGCGCGCCTGGCTGAGTCCGAGTGGCTTGAGCCGCTCATCGAGTTTCAGGCGCCATGCGCGGGCGGTGCCGTGCAGGAGCGGCGCGAAACCGTCTGGATCACGTTCTTTCAAAGGCGAAAATCGTTAGGCAGCTAACGTTAGCTGACTAACGAGTGGAATGCAGCGCGTGTCAATAGAGCATCAATCATGCAACATTTTCCGGTGCAAGCACCCGCACCAAATGCGCCTTTAACGCGGCTGCACCGAAAAGAGGATCACTTCGTGGTTGCGGTAATCGTTGATGCGCAAGACCAGCTGAGTACGGGCCGGCGCCCAGTGCGCGGTTGTCTCCGCTTCCGCTTCATTCTGTCGTTGCACGAGAAAGAACTTCGTGTCCGGCGGGAGCTCGTCGATCGAGCCGGCATAACGCACCGGGGCGTGAACGTAAAACAGGTACGGCTGGTACTGAGGGTTGACGGCGTAAAGCGGCACGTCCGCAGGCACGATCGCATTGATCTGTCGCGCGTGTGTTTTGATCTTTTCGCCCCGGTGCAACCGCGGAACGACAAGTGTGGCATAAGCAATCATGCCGAGCGCCACCGCCGCCGTGCCGACCAGGAGGATGCGATTGCGCCATTGCGCCGTGAGAGTTTTGCCGCCGACCCATGAAGGCCAGTGCAGATTTTCCTGGGCAAGTAATTCGCCGAACCACCACGCCGCGGGGCCAAGTACGGGCATGACAAAGCGCGGCAGCGCCGCCGGCATTAAATCGACCAGCGCAAAAGGAATGGCGAAGCCGGCCAGCAGCGCGCGGTTGCGGCGCCAGAGTTGGGGCGGTTCATCGAACCGTAGAAAACACAGCGGCAACCACGGCAGAAAATAAACGAAGCTGCGCGGAATGTTCTCGATCCAGGAGCGGAAATCGAACCCTTCGCCAGAAACGCGCCCGCTGAATTGCCGCGTCCAGACGTGGGCAACGTGCGCCGAATCCGAAAGGAGAAATGCGGGAAGCGCCCACGCGAGAAAGATGCCGAACATGATGAGGAGCGCAGTTCCGTGCGCGCGAGTGGCGAGCAGAGAAAGTTTTTTGTCGTTCCAGAGCAGCGCGACAACCGGCCCGTAGAAAAACAGGAGGTGCGGCAGAGGACCTTTTGCCAGCATGGCGAGGCCGAGGAATATCGCGGGCAAAAACCAGAGGCGTAGAGCGGTTCGGCCTTTGGTGTAAGCCGCGACCCAGAAGATGAACGCTAACGCCGTCAGCGAAACATACAGCGCCTCGATTTCGATAAGCCGTCCTTTCTCGATGTTACCGCCGTTGGTCAGCCAGAAAATGGCCGCGAACAATGACGCGGTAGGTCCCAGGCCACGGGCGGCGATGGTGACGAAGGCGAGCGCGACAGACAAAACGGCGAGCGTGGACGGCAGACGAGCCGTCCATTCACTGCGTACTCCGGTCAGCTTGAAGGAAGCTGCCGTGATCCAGTTTACGAGCGGCGGTTTGCGAAAGTACGGCTTGCTACCGACACGCGGCACAAGGTAATCGCCGGTCTCGTTCATGGTCACTCCAGGCAGGATGCGGCGGCCTTCCTCGCCGCGAATCTCGAGCGAACCGAGCGCGGGCAGATAAATCGCGGCCCAGATGATGAGTACGAGGTGAATGCGCCTCCGCGTCCAGAAGTGTGCCGAAACGAGCTTGCGCCAGCCGCGCGATTCTGCCTGCTGCTCCGTCACGCGCCAGATTCGCTGGCAAATGCCACGCGTTCAACGCCGCATTCCGAGTGGCGGAAGAGGCAAACCTCTCGAATTGATACCGCGCTTAGGATGACGTGAGGTCCCCTTGCCGACCATCGGGATGACCCGGTACTTACGCGTCACGCGCAGCTCTGCTCCTTGACTCAGCGGGTAAGGAAAATTACTATGCGTCTCTAGACCGCGCGGCCTTGCAGGAGTGGGAGCTGGTGTCCCACTCTTTTTTGTCTGCGCGGTCGGGCAGGCTGTAACAGCCGCAGGATATTTATGAACGCCGAATTCATCGCCATGCTGGATTATCTCGAGCGCGAGCGCGGGATCAGACGCGAGATATTGCTTGAAGCAGTATCGAACGCGCTGCTTTCAGCATCGAAGAAGAGTGTGAGCGTGTCGCGCGAGCTGCGCATCGATATTGATCCGAAAACAGGCGGGATTCGGGCGATCGCCAAGCCGCTCGTCGTCGAGAACGTGGCGAATCCGCAGGAGGAAATCTCCGTAAGCGCCGCGCGCCGCATCAGAGCGGACGCGCAGCCGGGCGAGGAAGTGGAGATGGAAGTCACGCCGCGGAATTTCGGTCGCATCGCCGCGCAAACGGCGAAGCAGGCGATGATGCAGCGCATCCGCCAGGTGGAGAAGGAAATGATTTACGAGGAGTTCAAGGATCGCGCGGGGGAGATCGTCAGCGGCACGGTGCGGCGCTTCGATCGCAGCGATGTCATTCTCGATCTTGGCAAGTTTGAAGCGATCATGCCGCAGCGTGAGCGCGTGGTGGTCGAGGATTACAACGTGGGCGACCGGCTGCGGGCCTACGTGGTCGCGGTTGAGAACGGGATGCGTGGCCCCGAGATCATTGTTTCGCGCAGCCATCCGAATTTCGTCAGGCGCTTGTTCGAACTGGAGGTTTCCGAGATCGCGGATGGCACGGTGGAGATTCGCGGCATTGCACGCGAGGCAGGTTACCGGACGAAGATCGCGGTGTGGAGCGCGAACGACAAAGTCGATCCGGTGGGCGCCTGCGTGGGAATGCGCGGATCGCGGGTAAAAAATATCGTGCGCGAGTTAAACAACGAGAAGGTAGACATCATCCGCTGGAGTTCGGACCCGAAGGAATTTGTACTTGAGGCGCTCAAACCGGCGAAGGTGAAAAACCTGACGTTCGACACCGAGAAAAAAAGCGTGACGATTGCTGTGGATGAAGACCAGCTTTCGCTCGCGATCGGCAAAAAGGGGCAAAACGCGCGGCTGACATCGCGGTTGACGGGCTGGGATATTAATATCCAAAAGGACACGTCCGCGACAACGGCGGTTGAGCAGAAGGTGGCGCAAGCCGCGCACGCGCTGGCTAGCGCCTTGCCAATCAGTGACGAGCAGGCGACGACGCTGGTGAAAAGCGGCTTCACGAACCTGGAAGGATTACGTGATGCGGACGTGCAGGATTTGGTGGATATTTTGGGTGTCGATGAGGCGAAAGCCCGTGAAATCCACGAAGCGGTGGCGCAACCCGCACCCGCAACGTGAATATGGCCCGGCGTTAGGGGCTCGGCCATGAGCAGATTTTTTGAGGAACAGAATGGCAACGAAAACAACGACGACAAAAACGCCGGCGCGCAAACCCGCGGCCGAGCGCAGGCCGACGAAATCTGTCCCTCAGAAAACCGACGCTGCTAAAAGCAAAGAGCCGAAGCGCACTGAGAATGCCGCGCCCGCGGCGGAGAAGAGCGAGGAAAAACCCGCGGCTCGGAAAAAACTGGAGTCGCTCTCGCTCATCGATGAGGTAAAGCCGAAGCCGAAACCGGCTGACGGGGAAGGCAAGATCAAGAAAACAATTCTGCCGCCGATTTCGCGGCTTGTTTCCAAAGGCGCTGCACCGGTGCCTCCGACTGCTCCCGTTGTTGAAGCCGCACCGCCGCCCCCGCCGCCTGTACTTACCCCGGCAACACCGACCGCATCCGCAGCGGCGCCGCCATCACCTAATGGGCAAGAGCCCGAAGCGCCGCCCGAAGAAGCGAAGAACGTTATCGTTATCAAACCGCCGATCATCGTGCGGGAACTGGCGACGCAACTCGGCGTGAAGCCGCATCAACTCATCGCCGAGCTGATGACGCATAACATTTTCGCCAATCTCAACCAGACGATTGAGCCGGATCTCGCGAGCAGGATCGCGGAAGCGCACGGCTTTGTCCTGGAGAAGGAACGCCGCGAAAAAGGCGCGGGCGTTCACAAGGAGGAGAAAGTCGTCGTCGCTCCTCCGCCGCCGGAGCCCGCGAAAGAGGAGGAACTGAAACCGCGGGCGCCGATCATCACTTTTATGGGACACGTGGATCACGGCAAAACGTCGTTGATGGACGCGATTCGCAAAACGCGTGTGGCGGCGGGCGAAGCGGGCGGAATCACGCAGCACATCGGCGCGTATCGAGTGGAGCACAAAGGGCAGCCGATCACGTTTCTCGACACGCCGGGACACGCCGCGTTTACCGCCATGCGTGCGCGTGGTGCCTCGGTGACGGACATCGTGGTGCTGGTAGTCGCGGCCGACGACGGACTTATGCCGCAAACCATCGAAGCGATCAACCACGCCAAAGCCGCGCCGCAGGTGAAAATCGTGGTGGCGATTAACAAAATCGATCTGCCGGGCGCGAATATCGACCGGGTGAAAAAGCAGCTTCAGGAGCGCGAGCTCACACCGGAAGACTGGGGCGGCGAGACCATCGTTGTTCCGGTTTCGGCGACGAAAGGCACGAACATCGATCAGTTGCTCGAGATGATGTTGCTCCAGGCTGAGGTAATGGAGCTAAAGGCGTCCCCCTCCGGGCCGGCGCGAGGAACGGTGATCGAAGCGCAGGTGGAAGCGGGACGTGGACCGACGGCGAGTGTGATCGTGCAAATGGGAACATTGCGTGTGGGTGACGCTTTCATTTGCGGCGATTACAGCGGCAAAGTGAAATCTCTCATCGACGATCAGGGGCAGCCGGTGAAAAAGGCCGGCCCGTCTGTGCCGGTGAAAGTACTGGGATTTACCGGGCTTCCCGATGCCGGGGACGAATTGCTCGTCATGCATTCCGAACGCGAAGCGAAGCAACTGAGCGAAGAACGTCTCCAGGCCAAGCGCACCGGCAAACTGGCGGCGCCACAGCGCGCCACGCTGGAAACGCTGCTCGAAGCGGCTGACGGGAAAAAAGTACTCAAGATTGTGCTGAAGACCGACGTGCAAGGATCACTCGAAGCGCTCACCGGCGCGCTCAGCCAGATCGAGAGCAAGAAAGTTGACCTGGAAATTGTGCATGCTGGCGTCGGCCCGATTTCCGAGAACGACATGCTGCTCGCGAGCGCATCAAACGCGGTGGTCGTCGGCTTCAATGTCAAGGTCGAGAACCTCGCCGTGGGTGCAGCGAAGCGCGAAGGCGTGCAGGTAAAGCTTTACTCGATCATTTACGAGTTGATCGACCAGATCAAAGAAGCGATGGCCGGATTGCTCGACCCGGAGCACCGGGAGACGGTCATCGGCCATGCCGAAGTCAAGCAGGTGTTCCAGTTGAGCAAAGGCATCGTCGCTGGCTGCCTCGTCACCGACGGACGTATTTCCCGCACCGCTCGCGCCCGTGTGCTGCGGCGCCGTCAACCGGTTTACGATGGCGGGCTGGCGACTTTGCGCCGTTTCCAAGACGATGTGAAGGAAGTGCGCAGTGGACTCGAGTGCGGCATCAAGCTGGGTGACTTCAGCGAGTACCAGGTTGGAGACGTTATCGAGTGTTACGTGCTCGAGCAGGTAGCGCAGAAGCTCTAACCTTGAGAGTTTCTCGTTAAGAGTTGAGAGCCACGCTACGGCGGATTCGTGTCTCTCAACTATCAACTCTCAACCTTCAACTTTTGAAATGAAACATCGGCTCTTACGCGTGAACGAACTGCTCAGACGCGAACTCAGCGGAATCATCGCGCGCGAGATCACATTTCCCAGCGGGCTGGTCAGCATCAATCAGGTCGACGTCTCTGCCGATTTGAAGAGCGCGCATGTCTTCGTCAGCGTACTTGGCACGGCAGGTGCAACGGTGATAGATCAATTGGAAGCGCACCGCGCCGTTTTGCAATCCGAGCTGGCGAAGCACGTCGTACTTAAGTACACGCCCCATCTCGTTTTCCATCTGGATGATTCCATCGCTCGCGGCACTCGCGTGATCGAGATTTTGCAGGAAATTGATCCCGGCAAAACTAACGACGCGTGAGCGATCAAAACGCCAGCTTCGAGCAAATCGGCGCCGCGTTGCGTGAGCACCAGCGCTTCGCCGTACTCAGCCATGTCCGGCCGGATGGCGACGCGCTCGGCACCACGCTGGCGGTGGCGCTTTCTCTCCAGCAGCTCGGCAAAGAGGTGCGCGCCTGGAACGAAGAAGGGATGCTGCAAAAGTACAGCTTCCTCGCCGGCAGCGATCTGCTGACCCTGCCACCGAGCGAGCCGGAGGACTTCGACGTCGTGGTCGCTCTCGATACCGCGACCTATAATCGTCTCGGCACACCGCTCAATTCAATCCGTAGCTCGGGGCTTTGGATCAACATTGACCATCATCCAAGCAACCCGCGTTACGGCGATCTCGTCCACATCGATCCCACTGCGCCGGCCACTGGCCAGATCATTTTTGAGCTGATGTGCGCTGCGCGGATGCCGGTCAGCCCCGCCATCGCCGAGAACCTTTATGCGGCGATTTCCACCGACACCGGTTCGTTTCAATATCCGAACACGACGGCGCGCACCTTCGAAATTGCGGCGGAGCTGATTCGTCGCGGCGTGAACGTCGGCCGCGTCAGTCAATTGTTGTACGAGAACTTCCCGCAACGGCGCGTCGAACTGCTGCGCGAGTTGCTCGCTACGATGCAATTTGCGTGCGGCGGCAAGTTAGCGTGGTTCAGCCTCAGCCAGGCGACTGCGAAGGGGCTTGGTGTTCTGCCTGAGGACAACGAAGGATTGATCGATCATCTGCGCGCGATTCGCGGGGTGGTTGTCGCCATTTTTTTTGAGGAATTGCCCGATGGAAAAGTACGAGTGAGCATGCGGTCAAAGCAGGGGGCAGTTGACGTCTGCGCGATCTGCAAGAGTTTCGGAGGCGGCGGTCACACGTTGGCCGCCGGCGCGCGCGTCAAAGGCGCACTCGATGAGGTCACTCAAGTGATCGTGCAGAAAGCTTGCGAAGCGATCGAAACTGCCGGCATCCCGAGCGAACTCGAGCCATCCGGCGAATCGCAAAGCTGATCTCGCGGGATTCGCCGGCTTCGCTACGCTACGCTCGGAATGACAGGAGAACTTGATGGCGTTCTGCTGGTCGATAAAGCCGCCGGCATGACTTCGCACGACGTCGTCGCGCTTGTGCGAAAGCGTTTGCAGCTAAAAAAGGTCGGCCATTGCGGCACACTGGACCCGATCGCCACCGGGTTGCTCCTGCTCACGCTCGGACGCGGAACAAAAATCCAGGATCTGCTCATGGCCGAGGACAAGGAATACTCGGGCACCATCGTGCTTGGCGTCACCACGAGCTCGCAGGATCGCGAAGGCGAAATCACCGAGACGCGTGATGTGCCGGTTTTGTCTGAAGAACAAATCCGCGCGGCGTTTGAAAAATTTCGCGGCGACTTCTACCAGGTGCCGCCGATGGTTTCCGCGATCAAACGCGGCGGTGTGCCACTGTACAAGCTGGCGCGGCAGGGAAAAACGGTCGAGCGCGAGCCGCGGCTGG
Source organism: Verrucomicrobiota bacterium (assembly GCA_019244415.1). Lineage (GTDB taxonomy): Bacteria > Verrucomicrobiota > Verrucomicrobiia > Chthoniobacterales > UBA10450 > AV69. Next base: position 19,102 of record JAFASN010000074.1, read on the forward strand.
TGCACGTGTATCGCTACAGCATTGACCGGATTTCGCTGCCGGAAATCGATTTTACCGTTCACTCCAGCAAAGGCTTTTATGTTCGTACTTACGCGCACGATATCGGCGAAGCGCTTGGCTGCGGGGGCCATTTGGCCGCGTTACGGCGCACCAAGTCAGGCCGATTCGATGTCGCGCACGCTCTACCGGTCAACGAACTGACCAATCTGCCACCGCAGGAAATCAGCGCGCGCATTCTTTCGCTGCCGCAGGTTTCGCGGATGCGCGGAGCGTGATGGGAAATCACGAATGTCTAGTAACCAATGACGAACTAATGACAGGCGCGAAAACGCCATCATTGGACATTGCTTCGTCGTTCGTCATTGGTCATTCCGCTGATGGAAGTTCTGTATCGCATCGCTGACCTGGCGAGACTCGAAGGCCCGATTTTCCTCGCCATCGGTGTCTTCGATGGCGTCCATCTCGGCCACCAGGCAGTGATTTCCACGTCAGCGCGCCACGCCCATGCGGCCGATGGCACGCCAGTCGTACTCACGTTTGATCCGCATCCGGCGAAAGTATTGCGTCCCGAGAAAGCGCCGCACTTGCTCACATCCACGCCGCACAAGCTGGCACTCATCACTAAACTCGGCGTCGAACATTTACTTGTCGTGAAATTCGACCGCGAATTCGGCGAAACGGCGCCAGACGACTTTGTGGCGCAGCTTGCCGGAAGCGCGAAACCGCTGCGCGAGATTTGCGTAGGCCACGAGTGGTCGTTCGGACGCAACCGCGCCGGTAATCTCGCGCTGCTGCACCACCTCGGCACACGTCACGAGTTTAATGTCGTCGGCATTCCGCCGGTGAAAGTACACGGCGCAGTCGTGAGTAGCACCGCCATTCGTGCCCGGATTGAGCGCGGCGATTTCCCGGGCGCGGGCGCGATGCTCGGGCGTGATTACACCATTCTAGGAACGGTGATCGAGGGCGACAAGTTAGGCCGGCAACTCGGTTTTCCGACGGCGAACTTGAGCGCGCACAATGAACAATTCCCGCCAGATGGCGTGTACTTTGTCGAGGCGTGGCTCAGCGGCATCCTGCACCACGGGCTGGTGAATATCGGGGTGCGACCGACCGTTGCGGCTCGAAACGGGCAACGCTTGATCGAGCTGCACCTGCTTGATTTTCGCCGCGATATTTACGGGCAGGATGTGGAAGTGCGGTTCGTGAAATTTTTGCGCCCGGAAAAGAAGTTTGGCACCGTGGAAGCGCTGGCGCAGCAAATCGCGGCTGACGTGCAAACCGCGCGCGCGTTGTGCGCAGCATGATTAACTCTGACGCTGGGGAGCGTTAGCCGAGCGGGTCGCGTGTTCGCGCGAGCGCTGCCCACGCGCCGCCGACCATGGTTGTTAGCCCGTAAATGAAAACCAGCGCGAGCATTTCAACCGCTGGAAGCGCGCTCAGACGCATAAATCCTTCGCGCACGAACGTTGCCTCACCCGATGCAAAGTACGCGACCACCACTGAAACAATCGCGGCAGCGAGGATGATGATGGCCCGCTGGAGCTGGAATGATCGCGGACGGACCGGCAACTCCCTCATCACGCGTGCGGTGAAGCCATCGTCGTCGATGTAAGCCGTCTCGTCGCGCAGTCGCGCGTCGAGCAATTCATCGAGGGGGTCGTTCATTGTCATTTCGTCCACGCCGCTAACATTTTCTTCAATTTCTCGCGCCCGCGCAAGACGTTTGTCTTCACTGTCCCGAGCGGTATGTCGAGTACGCGCGCCGCTTCGTCGTGCGACAAACCGTTTTGGCAGCAAAGTACGACGGCTGTGCGTTCGTGGAGCGGTAATTGTGCCAGCGCGCTCATCAAATCCTGCCGCAGCGCGGGATCGGCCGTGCTGGGATCGGGCTGTGACTCCCATTGTTCCTCATCAATGCCCACCAGCTCGGTTCGTTTGCGCGCGTGCTCGCGGAAACAGTTATAGGCGATGCGGTAAAGCCAGGTGGAAAACTTCGCCTCACCACGGAAGCTGGCGATGTTTTTGTAAGCGCGAATAAACGTTTCCTGCGCCAGATCGTCAGCCAGCTCCACATCAGTGCGCGTGAGTTGACGAAGTAATCCGCGCACAGGCGATTGATGCCGACGCACAAGCTCGCCAAACGCGTGCTGGTCGCCATCAACAAGAACGCGCGCGAGCAGGTCCGCATCACTCAGCTCCACGTCAGAGTTTCACACCATTGCCATGCCGGTTAGCAAGCCGCCAGGTAAGGATGTAACCGAGACCGATGATGGCCGGGATTAATCCCAGGGTCCAGACACCGACATCCCATCCTGCGGTCACGCCGAAGAAGAAGATGATGCCGATGCCGAACGCCAGCAGGATTATGCCCCGGCGCAGATCGTACCAGGGCCGCAGCGGCGTGCCGGCGCGGGAGGCGAACAGCTCCGGCGGCACAGGCTGACCTTTCTCTACCATCATGCGCACGGTGCGATGGAGCGAGCGGGATTTCGCCCAGCTGCTGCCCATGATTACTGCCACAATCGCGACGGGGAACCCAAAAACCGCTAGCATGCAGATCGCGACGATGGGAACGACGTTTCCTGGAATCTGATCGGTATGACGGTGAACGCTGACGCCGTCATGGCTGTCGTTGTCCGAGTCGTCAACGGTAATCCCAAAACCGTGGTTGTGTTTGAATTCGCGCTCGACCCTTCGCTGGATTTTGTTCGCGAGATCGTCGGCTGCACTCGGCGCCACGCTGGCGTTGGGTGAGATCACCGGCGCAGATGATGGCGTCACGGCAGCGGCAGCGGGAGTGACCGTGACTTCGATTGATGGCGCCGGCGTTTGCGCATGAGCGGCAAGCGCTAGCACGAGAGAAGCGACGCTGCCGAGGAGGAATGCTTTCATGATCTTCATTTGCTAATGGGATGCGGCGAGCACGGCAATTGGATTCAGAAAATTATAGTACGGACGACGTAACGCCGGTGCCGTGCGCGCACAGTTCCGAAAACCCTTGCGCCACGGCGCTCACGCGCGATTATTTGCATCCACTTCGCGGGTGTAGCTCAGTGGTAGAGCACCTCCTTGCCAAGGAGGACGTCGCGAGTTCAAGTCTCGTCACCCGCTCCAGCCTTTCTCCTCAAGTGCTCGCTCGCGATCGCCGGACAACGATGGATAAACTTATCGTGGCGCTTGATGCGGAGACGCGAGCGGAAGCAATCTCGCTTGCGCTTGCCCTCCGCCACTTTGCCGGGTGGATGAAGATCGGGCTTCAGCTATTCACCTTTGAAGGGCCGGATGTGGTGCGCGCGGTGCGCGATACCGGCGCCCGGGTTTTTCTCGATCTAAAGTTGCACGATATTCCGAGTACAGTCGGGGCGGCCGTAGCGTCGGCTGCGCGGCTCGATGTGGAGATGCTTACGTTCCATCTGCTCGGCGGAACGGAGATGATTCGCGCCGCAATCGCCGCTGCGCCAAGCTCGTTGCTGCTGCTCGGCGTGACGGTACTCACCAGCGCAGACGCCGCTACGCTGCGCGGCGTCGGGATTGATGATGACCTATCGCGGCAAGCCGGCCGGCTGGCGAAGCTCGGAATTGACAACGGAGTACGCGGCCTGGTGGCCAGTGCCCATGAGCTCCCGCTTTTGCGGCAACTCTGCGGGCGTGATGTGAAACTTATCGTCCCTGGAATTCGCGCGGGCCGTGATGTGCAAGATCAAAAGCGAACAATGACGGCGCGGGATGCGCTTGCGGCGGGAGCAGATTATCTCGTCATTGGCAGACCCGTAACGCGGGCACCTGATCCAGCGGCCGCCGCGCAGAAGCTGCTGGAGGAAATGGAAAGCTGAGCCCGCTTTTTGCCGAGCTGATCGTACTCGATGACCCCATTCCGCGGGCTGCGCCGCTGAACATGGCGCTCGACGAAGTGCTGTTGAAAAGCGCGCGCACGCCTCTTCTTCGCAGGTATCGCTGGAGCGAGCCTGCGGTTTCCTTCGGCTATTTCAGCAGGTACGATGAAGCGCTGGCGTTTGCGGCTGGCCGGGCGCTCGTTCGGCGCTGGACCGGCGGGGGGATCGTGGCACACGGCGATGATCTCACTTATTCACTGATCATCCCGAGCAGCGACGGCACCTATACGTTGCCGTCGAGTACGATTTACTCGCGCGTGCATGGCGCGCTTGTCACGTCATTACAAAGCGCCGGAGTACGCGCCTCGCTCGCTCTCGAAAATTGCCCGCGCGAGGGAGACATCTGTTTTGCTAATCCTGTAATCGCGGATGTGATGCAATCCGGGCGCAAAATCGCCGGCGCGGCGCACCGAAAGAGCGGCGCTGGTTTGTTGCACCAGGGAAGCATTCAATGCGCAACTCCTGACGATCCATTCGTCCAGGATTTTACACGTAACCTCGCGCACGTCTCGCACCCGGAAAATCTCGGCGATACGCTCGTGGCCGAAGCTCAAACGCTTGCGCGCGACAAGTACGCCAGCGACGCCTGGCTGCATCGCCGCTAAGCTGGAGCTTTGACATTAAAATCGCCTCTTCTATTCTGAGTCGGTGGAAGTTTCCCTCGGTGCGGCCCCGCTGAAACGCAATCCGTTGACGCGGGCGAGCTCGCTGGTGCGGCCGCAGTTAAATGAAGTCGTTGCGCGGATTACTCGCCAGGCTGAGGCGTTCGACCCGGCAATTGAAGGCTACGTCAGTTATGCGCTGCAAAGCAGCGGGAAACATTTGCGCCCGCTGATGACGCTTCTGGCGGGCGGCGCGAGCGGGCACGTCACGAGCGCGCACGTGGATCTCGCCGTCATCATCGAGCTAATTCATTTGGCCACTCTCGTCCACGACGACATCATGGATGAAGCCGAGCGGCGGCGTAATCAGCCGACGCTGAATGCCCGCTGGGGCAATGCTCTCAGCGTGCTGCTGGGCGACGCGCTTTTCGCACATGCGCTCGACCTTTCGACGCGGTTCGACGACGCAGAGATCAGCCGCGCTATTGCGCGCGCGACGCGCGATGTCTGTACTGGCGAAATTGTCCAGACGCAGCGCCGCTTTGATCTGCATCTCAGCATCGAAGAATACCTGCGCATCATCGAGCTTAAGACTGCCACCCTTTTTGCGGTCGCGGCGCAACTTGCCGCGAAACTGAACGACGCGCCAAAGGCAATAAGCGAGGCGCTGACCAGCTTCGGCTCTCACATCGGCGCGGCTTACCAGATCTACGATGATTGCATCGATCTCGCCGGTCGCGAGAGCGTGTGCGGCAAAACGCTGGGCACTGACTTGCGCAAAGGCAAGATGACGCTGCCCATGCTCCAGCTTTTGCGCAACGCGTCGGTCGTCGAGAAGGAGCGCTATTGCCAGCTTATCCTTGAAGGCGACCTCGCCGCCATCAACGCCCTCCTGCAAACCACCTGTAACATCGCGCTCGAGAGCTCGGTCCGCGCTGGGCTTGAGCGAGTGCATTGCGCCAAACGCGAACTCGCCGCGATTCCCGCGTCGCGCGCTTCTCTGGGCCTGCGCAGCCTCGCCGATGCCATCGGCGGAATGTTGCAAGCGTTGCGTGAATCGAACGCCTGACGCGCATTGCGTGCTGACGAATGCCGTCCGTTAAAATCCGCGAACTGCCAGAGGAAGATCGGCCGCGTGAGAAATTATGGAAACGCGGCGCGGACGCGCTGACCGATCGCGAACTGATCGCGATCCTGCTGCGAACCGGCGTTCCCGGAAAAAATGCGGTCGAAGTGGGTGGCGAAGTACTGACCCAGTACCAAACACTGAGCGGCCTTTGTCGCGCACGCGCTCAGGAACTGGCAACAATTCGCGGCGTCGGCCCCACGAAAGCGGTGCAACTCGCGGCCGCGTTCAAGCTGGCGGAGCGGATGGCGAAAGAGAAAATCTCGCGCCAGAAAATCGATTCACCGGAGCTGGTGAATGAGTACTTCGGCGCGGAAATGCGTGCGCTCGAAAAGGAGTCATTGCGCGTGCTGTTGCTCGATACGCGCTATCATCTCATCGCGGCGGAAGAGATTTCGCGCGGCAGCGTGAACGAGAGCATCGCGCATCCGCGCGAGATTTTCCGGCCTGCGTTGCTCGCTTCGGCCTACGCTGTCATCGTAGTACACAACCATCCCTCCGGTGATCCTTCCCCTAGCCAGGCTGACCAGAGTTTGACGCGCCGACTGGCGGATGCGGCAGAGCTGATGCAAATCAAGCTGCTCGACCATGTTATTATCGGCGCGCCGGCTGATGAACGTGCCCCGTACTTCAGCTTCAAAGAAGCGGGCGTACTCTGATGGTTCACGGCAGCGCCATCATCGGCTCAGGCGCAAAGATTGGGGCCAATGTCGCGATCGGGCCGCACACGATCGTCGGTGACGACGTGATCATTGGCGACGACACGAGCATCGGTGCAAATGCAGTCATCGAAGGCGAAGTACGGATCGGGCGAAACAATCGCATCGGACATGGGGCAGTGATCGGCGGCGCGCCGCAGGATGTGAGTTTCTCGCCAACAATACGGAGCCGCGTAGAAATCGGGAATGGGAATGTAATTCGCGAGTACTGCACGATTCACCGCGGTACCTCCGAGGGCAGCGCGACCACAGTGCGCGACGACAACTTTCTCATGGTTGGCGTTCACGTCGGCCATAACTGCGCAATCGGGAATAACGTGATCGTGGCGAACAATGTTTTGCTTGGCGGCTACGTCACTGTTTTCGACCAGGCGTTCATCGGCGGCGGCACCACGCTGCACCAGAACATGCGCGTGGGGCGCCTCGTCATGGTGCAGGGGCTTTCGGCGTTCGGGAAAGATTTGCCGCCATTCACGCTCGCGGCGGAACGAAACGCGATTTTTGGCCTGAATGTCATCGGGTTGCGGCGCGCCGGATTTTCCGCGCAGCAACGGGATGAAATCAAACGAGGGTTCAAGCTTCTGTACTTAAGCGGAGTCAACGCGCGGCAGGCGCTCGATAAATCGGCAGAGCTGGAATGGAGCGAGTTGGGGCGGGAGTTTTTCCAGTTCGTGGAAGAGGCGATCGCGAAACGCGGAGTCTGCCCGTATCACCGCGAACAGTAGAGAATCGACTTCGCCTTGCGCAGCGATGGCGTTGTACTTTGCTATAACGCGAGCAACGCGAGCATTCGGCCGGTCCGGCCTTTCTCCGCGCGATACGAGTAGTAGCGTCCGAGATCACAAGCGGTGCACCGACCAGTGTCGTGCGTTTCGTCCACGCCAGCCGCGCGGCATTGCTCGATGATCTGTGCGGCGAAATCGACCTCGTAGTGCGGCGGCCGGATACAGGGGCTAAGTTGCGCGACTAAATCGGCCGGAGCGATCCCGAAGTGTTCGTGCAGCAAACCGATCGCCTTTGGCACAATGCCAAGGTCCGTGCCTTTTTTCCCAGAATGCACGAGCCCGATTGCCCGGTGTTGCCGGTCAGCAAGGTAAACCGCGCAACAATCAGCGACGTAGATTCCGAGGCAGACATTACGCTGATTCGTGATCATGCCGTCGCAATTGCTGAAACAACGATCGTGCGCGAGCGGCGCATCAATGATCGCAACGCCATTGCCGTGGAGCTGCTGTGCTGTGGCAAACGCGTAGCTTCCGACGCCAAGCTCCCCTCGCACACTCCCATGTACTTCGTCCAGACGCGCGAGTACCGTTTGCTTGTCGGTAGATAATTCGATTCCCGGCACGCGTCCGACGAAGGCGTGGGCAAAACGGCGTTCCTCTAACGCAGGAAAATTCTCCACCGGCACCGTCATTCGCCCACTGTAGCGGCGCTCCACGGGCGTCCCCATTTTGCGCGAGTGCTGCCCTATTTTCCGCTCGACCGAACCACTGTCGTTTGCGTCCGGTTTTTCACCGCGCAATCGCCGTTGAGCGGCAGCGGCGTCGGCCGCGGGCCGGGCGTTGGCGCAGCATCAGTCCTGAGCTTGCGCCGGGTGGAAGGTTCATCGAGGCAAAGTGAGTACTTCACTTCGGTGGCAGTAACGCGGTCGAATTCAGCCACGGCCGCGTTGTAGGTAAAGAGCGCCTGTAATTGCGTGGAACGGGCCGTGGTCAACTGCACGCGGGCATCGAGTACTTCGAGCTGTGTGCCGGCGCCGGCGTCGAGGCGGGCTTGTGCCAGACGAAGCGCCTCCGCCGCTTGCTCAACGTTTTTCTCTTGGCTCTGAATCAGCTCACGCCCCTGCACGATGTTTGAATATGCCTGCTGTACTTCTAGCTCCACCTGGCGTGTGTCGTCATCGAGCGTGATCTTCGATTCCTCCAGAACGGCTTTCGCCTGTTTCACGCGCCCGTAAGTCGCGCCCCAATCCCAGATGGCCCACGTACCAGTCGCGCCCAGGACGTAGCCGCTGCGCACGTCACCGATGTTATCGCTAATAGCCGAGCTGCGAAAATCAGGCCCTGCGCTGACGTTGATTTGCGGAAAGTACGTCGAGCGCGCGACTCCGACCTGCTCGCGGTTCGAGAGTACCACCGCTTTCTGCTGTTTCAGAAATGGGCGGTTCTCTTTCGCCACCGCGATCGCGCGGGTGATGGACATCGGCCGCGGCACGTAGGTCAGCTCGCCGACTGCTTCCAACGGAGCATTATCGCCGCGCGCAGGATCGAACTCGAGTCCGAGAGTTTTCGCCAGTTGCAGCTGCGAGATGCGGTAATTATTTCGGGCGCTGATCAATTGCGGGATTTGGTTCGAGAGCGCGACTTGTGCCTGAAGCACATTGAAACGCGGCACCGTGCCGGCCTCGAACCGGTTCTGCTGGTCTTGCAACTGGCTTTGCAACAGTTGCACAGATTCTTCCTGTACTCCGATGAGCGCTTTGTTCAGCAGCACCTGATAGAATTGCTGCTTAACCGTCGAGACGATGGTATCGATGGCGTTGCGGAAGGAGTAGTACGAGCTGTCTCGCTGGAAATCGGCGGAGCGAATTTGCGAGACAACGCGGCCGCCCGCGAACACGACTTGGGTGGCAGCGATGGAAAGCGAATAGCTGCGCTCGGAACCGACTGAACCGGAGAAACTGCTACCACTGCCGCCGGTCGCCCCAGTGCTGGCTGTACTTCCGGTGCTGCCTGTACTCCCAGTTGTTCCCGTTGTGCCCGTCGTACCCGCACCACTGAACCCGCCGATGCTCTCCAGGTGCGGGTCCACGTCGGAGAAAGTCGCGCTGGCATTCACCTGCGGGAGAATAGCGGCGCGCATCTCGATGTAGAGGCCTTTGGTCCGCTCGATTTCCTGGCGCGCGGTGAGAATGGAAGGATTCTGCTGCAAGGCGGTGATTACCGCTTCATCAAGGGTGAAACGGCGCGGGGCGCGGCTGCCGGGCCGCACTTCACCGTTATCTCCCGCACCCGCATTCACGGCCAGAACACCGGTCATGGCAAGGGCGGCTCCCCACTGGATACACTTCGTTCGCATGTTCAAAAAGTCGGCAGGAAACGCGGAGTCTAATCGGCTCGCGCGTTATTGCCAGTTCACAGTGCAGTGGCTGCCGGAGGATTGCTTCTGCTGACAGACGGCATGGACCTTGGTGTAGATCTGCAGCCACGCTTCTTGTTCCGATGGCGTCAAGTGAGCCATTAACTTCATCAAATTCTGCACGACCTCCTCGCGAATGCGCCGTACTAGCGCCGAACCTTTCGAGGTGATACAAACCATCACCTTGCGCCGATCTTCGCGCGCGGCTGAACGGGAGACGTAGCCGAGGTTCTCCAGGCGCGCCACTAATCCGCTGGCCGCCGCAGTGGTGTGCCCCATTTTTTGCGCGATGGCAGACATGGTGAGCACCTCCTGCTGGTCGAGCAGAGCGAGGAGAAAGTATTGGGAAAAGGAAACGTTTCCAGGCGCGAGTTCCTTGCACAGGTGCAGCAGAAAGCAGCGCTGCATTTCCATGATGATGTGCGTGAGTCGTTCCGCATCTGCCCGAAGTTGAGACGGTTCGGCCAGGGTCGTTTCGGAATTCACTGGTTTACATGCTAGAAACGTGAGTTGCCGCTGTCAAGGAACACAGGCGCTCGTCTGTACTCAGCGACTCGAACGTCGCCGGCCGATCACGTGATCAGCAGCGCCTGAACCAATTGCCCGGCGGCAAGCGTCTCCCCGGCTGCGACACGCAGCAATGCATTCGCGCGTGCCAAACCGAAAAGCGCGTGCGATTCCTGTCGCCCCGCGAGCCTAAACTCACCACCGCACAATTCCCCTCGGAAGTAATGCGGCCGCGTGTCGTCACCGACAATATCACGGGCGAGTCGCGCACAGGTTCGCGGCAGCTCGAGCTCGGTGTCCTGCGCGCCCATCATGCGGAGCAGCGCCGGGCGCACGAAAACGAGGAACGTGACAAAGGACGAGACCGTGTTCCCCGGCAACCCAAAAATCCCGCAGTTCCCCTGAGTACCGAACAGAAACGGCTTGCCGGGTTTGATCAGTACGCGCCAAACATCGAGCTTCGCGCCGAGCTTCTCGAGCGCTTCGCGCACCAGGTCACGCGCACCGACGGACACGCCGCCGCTGATGACCAGCACGTCAGCCCGCATCCCTTCTTCAAGGCTCGCGTACAGCGCATCCAGTTCATCGCGACAGTGCTTCTGCATCACCAACTCCGCGTTTGTTTGCCGCGCCAATGCCGAAAGCATCACCGCATTCGAGTCGTAAATCTCACCCGCGCGCAGCTCGTGGCCTGCGGCGACAACTTCATCGCCGGTTGTAACGACGGCCACAGACGCACGTTGATGGACCTCAATGTCCGCGTGCCCTTGCGATGCCAGTAACGCCAGCGCCGCCGGTCCAAGCCTTTGGCCACACTCGACAATCGTCTGCCCGACCGCCAGATCACTGCTCGCCTTACGGATAAAATCTCCCGCGCGTACTTCGCCTGCTGCGATTACGATGCGGTCACCGTCGCACGCGGTTTCCTCCTGCATCACCACCGCGTCCGCATTTCGCGGGATAGGCGCGCCGGTAAGAATGCGCACGCTTTCACCGGCGGAAATGCACAGTTCGCGCGAGACGCCCGCAGGCTGTTCACCGATCACTCGCAAGCGCGCTCCATTGGTCGCGTCACTCGCTATGACCGCGTACCCGTCCATCGCGGAATTGTCGAAGCGAGGCAACGGAATCGTCGCTCGTAGCTCACGCGCCGCGAAACGATCAAGCGCGTCGGGCAGAGCCACGCGTTCGCGCGGCAGTGGCGAAACTGACTCGAGAATTCTGGCGCGCGCTTCGTCCTCGCTGATCACGGAACAGTAGATCAATCAGCAATCAGCAATCAGCAATCAGCAATCACGTTTCCGAGCAGGAGTTAGTTGGCAAGAACCAGCAGCGCGCCATATTCTGCACCTTGCGCGATCCATTGGTGAGGTGGCTGAGAGGTCGAAAGCAGCGCTTTGCTAAAGCGCCGTACCCCAAAAGGGTACCGAGGGTTCGAATCCCTCCCTCACCGCGCCGTTATTCCGAGAGTACGCGCAAATTCGAGCGATGAGTTCTGACTCAGCTACTCGGCGACGTGTGAGTGACCGGAACATTGCGTTCATGCGAGATCTCGAGAGACGATTTCAACGTGCAACCGGATTGCGCAACCGAGCGGTTTACAAAATTTACTACTGCGAGATACACCGAGCTCCGATTCTCACCCTTGGGCTCAACCCAGGGGGTAACCCGTCGCATATGAATTCGAACGGCCGCACGATGAAGAGCGGATTCGTCGCGTGTGCTTCAGCTCGCTATCATGAAAACGGAAGGCACGATCTGCTCGATTGTGAATGGAAAGAGAACCACGGATTGCGGGAAATCCTCGCACCGCTTCTCGGAGGCGACCCGAAGCGGATTCGAGACGAAGTGGTAAAGACGAACGTGGCATTTCGGCGGTCGGCCAAGAAAGCCGACATCGACATCGTAGCGGCGATTGGCGAGGCTGAGCCTTTTCTGGCTGAAATTATCGCACACGTGAAACCGGTGCTGATTTTGCTCACCGGTGTTCCGATACTCGATTTCCTGAAACGCCACGCAACAAGATTTGAGCAGATCGGTCGCACCCAAAAGGCTCGCGCAATTAATCAAGTAGTGTTCGCCGCAGCGCGAGCGCGCCTTCGGCGAACGAGTCGAGTCACCTTGGTGGTCCAAGTGGCACACGCGTCGCGGTTTGCCTGGACGTACAAAAGGTACAACGTTGCCCAGCGCACCTTTAATCTCCTCGAGACCTCGACGAATGCCGGCGCAATTTCGAAGTAGCCGACGTTGTTTTCATCATTGAATGGGCAGCGGAACAAAGGATCTGGGCCGTTCGTTTCAGTGCAGCGTTGCGGATCTCGTCTCCGGTCAGCCGTCCTGCGTTCTCGACGCGTACGGTTAAGACGAGGTCTTCGAGGTTCAACTCTCCATTCCGGTTTGTTATTGCGATTACTTCGTCGTCGGTTCTGTCAACAGTAGAGCTCACGGATACCATCGCAGTATTGTTCCGTCCGAGCGTTATGCGATCGACACCAAAGCCCGACTCGGTCCCATAAAAGAAGTTCATTCACGTAAAGTAGCGGTTTGCCACAGAAACACGATTCGAATCACAAGCGCGGAACCGACAGAACAACCAGAATGAATGATGCGCTCGGGGATTAGAAGTGACACGGTATAAAATGAAGCACGCCAGAAGCATAACGTGAAACCTTGCGAGGCATTCCCGTTTCCGCGCGATTTTCATGGCTGATCAGCTTTGAGCCACAAATTGAAGACACTTGGCAAGCAGCCAGCGAGAACGTCCTTGTCCCTCCGTCGCGCACCTCGCATTGCGATCGATGACTAACGCGTGACGAACGACTTTTCCGAAGCTGATGTGGAAGAAACGTTCGCGCGCTCTTCCGGGCCCGGCGGGCAACACGTCAATAAAGTTTCGTCAGCGGTAACGCTGCGGCATCTGCCGAGCGGATTGCGCGTCACGGTGGAAGATTCGCGCTCCCAGGCGACAAACCGCAAGCTTGCGCGCGAGCGTTTGCGCGATTTGGTCGTGAGAGAGCGCGCCCGCGAACAGGCGCTGAAGCGCGCCGCGCGCGAAAAAGAGCGGCGACGCAAATCACCGCGGCCGCGAAAGCTGAAAGAGGCGATCCTGAAGACAAAACGTAAACGTTCGGAGCTCAAGCGGCAGCGGAGCCAGATCGACGATTGAGAACACTGCGTTTCGGCATCATCGGTGCGGGCTGGCCGGGGCAACAGCACGCGAAAGCGATCGCCGCAATTCCTGGCACGGAATTGCGCGCGTGCAGCGATACCAACGACGAACGGCTACAGGCGTTCCGGCACGAATTTTCACCGATGACTACGTTTGCTGAGTACCATGAGCTGCTGGCGGACGGCGAAATCGATGCTGTGATCATATGTCTGCCCAATTTCCTTCATTTTCCGGCCTCACTCGCCGCACTGGAAGCCGGCAAGCATGTGCTTTGCGAGAAACCGCCGACGTTGAATGCGGCGGAAATGAAAGTACTGCGCGACGCAGCGGCCAAACGCAACCTGGTGTACTTTTTCGGCCGCCAATTCCGGTTCGCTCCGGCGCTGCGTACAGCGCGCGAAATCATCAGCGAAGGGAAACTCGGAACAATCTATCGCGCTCGCGCTACCTGGGTGCGCTCGCGCGGCATTCCACCTGGAGTCGATTCGTGGTTCACCGATAAAAAACGCTCGGGTGGCGGCGCGCTCATCGACATCGGCGTGCACGCGCTCGACAGCGCCTGGTTTCTGATGGGAACGCCGCGGCCGGTTTCCATCAGCGCAAAGGTGTTCCGCAATTTCGCGCACTTCGTCAACGCGCCTGTCTTCAACGTCGAAGATGAAGCACATGCGTTTATACGGTTCGCGAATGGGTCGATCATAGAGCTGGAGACTTCCTGGGCGGCGAACCTGACCGACGATACACCCGTCGGCCCCGAATGGGTCGGGCGCGAGTCAAACAATTGCGTGCTCTTCGGGACCAAAGCAACCCTGCGGCTAAGACCGTTCACGTTATTTGAAGACCAAAACGGAAAGCTCGTCACCGTGCCACTGCAATCCGAGTACACCGACAACAGTTTCGAAATGCAATTGCGCAACTTTGCCGACGCGATCCGGGGCGACGCTGCGCCGATCAACAATGCCGAACAGGCATTCCAGTTGATGGAAATGATCGACGGCATTTACGCTTCCAGCGAGCTGGGCCGCGAAGTGCCCGTGGCCTGAGTACACGAAAATCTTTTGCCGAAATACATCTGCCCGCGCCACTTGCGCCGAACTTGTGAGCAAAGCGAATCAATTATGAGCAAAATTATTCCTCTTTTCGCCGCGACGGCTGCGCTCGCGTTGAGCTCCTGCACCACCGTCGTGCATGAGCCGGAGCCGGCGACTACGACAACCACGGTGCATGAGACCACAGCGGTCGCTCGCCCGTCCACCACCACACAGACCACAACTACACGTTCAAGCGGCTACTAGCCCACGAATTGCTAACAAACATCCTATGAAAAAACTGATGACCATCACTGCTCTAGCGCTGGCTTTCGGCGCTTGCACCACTGTTCAGAACCCTCCGAGCACGACCACGAGTACAACCACTCATGAGTCCACGATGGCTGCGCCGGCAACGACCCAGCAGACGACGACACGCTCGACGAGTTACTAATCTCGGACAGAGTTCGTTTTGAAAGGGACACGCCACGCGTGTCCCTTTTTCGCTGTACCACACATCGTACTATGCTGCTGCGTGTGACTGATTCCCTTTCGCGCAAGCGCTGATCAGCAAGCGTACTCAACCGCACCGCGGTGTTCGTTATCTCTCCGCCGGGACCGCTTCGCTCACGGTTTCTTCCGCAGCCTGGCTCACCACCGGGGCGATCGCCTGTAACTTCTCGCCACCTTTCAGTGTAAGTAGCTTCACTCCCATCGTATTCCGCCCAGTTTCGCGAACATCACTTACACGAATGCGCACCATTTGGCCCTTCGTTGTGATCAGCATCAGTTCATCACTATCCCGCATCGTGAGCGCGCCAACAACGCTCCCGGTCTTATCGCCGGTCTTCATGGTGATAATTCCCTTGCCGCCGCGCGATTGAGTACGGTAAACATCGAACGGCGTCCGTTTCCCGATGCCATTTTCTCCGGCGACAAGCAGCATCGCGTTCGCATCGACGATCGCGATCGCAACCACGTGATCGCTCTTGTCCGGACGAATGCCCCAGACTCCGACCGTGTTGCGGCCTTGATCGCGCAACTGCTCTTCATGAAAACGCAAGCTCATCCCCTCGCGCGTAATGAGCACGATTTCGTCGTTCCCGGTCGTTAGCTTCGCGTCGATCAGGCAATCTTCCGCCTCGATCTGGATCGCGATGATGCCGCCTTTCCGCACGTTGCGGTAATCGGAAAGATTCGATTTTTTCACAATCCCGCTGCGGGTGGCGAAAACGATGTGCAGCTCCGGGTCCCAGGTGTTATCGCTCGCGTTTGGACCAGCGCCGGATTTTTTCGATTGTACTCGAATGGTTGCCGCGATCTTTTCGTCACTGCGCAATTCGAGAATATTCGCGATCGAGCGCCCTTTCGCCGCCCGTCCCATCTCGGGAATCTCGTAAACTTTTTCCACGTAAGCGCGTCCTGACTCAGTGAAAAACATCAGGAAATCGTGCGTGGTCGCGGTGAAAAGATGCTCCACGAAATCACCTTCTTCTTCCTGCGTGGCGGCCTCGCGCGTCTGCATGCCGATGACGCCTTTGCCGCCGCGACGCTGCGCCCGGTACGCGCTTACGGCGGTGCGTTTGATGAATCCCCCGTGCGTAATGGTGATGATGCAGCCCTCGTTAGCAATGAGGTCTTCCATCGCCATCTCGCCCTCATCCGGAACCAGTTGGGTGAGGCGCGGCGACGCGTACTTCTCACGGATTTCGCGCAACTCGCGTTTGATAATGGTGAAGACGCGTTGCTCTTTCGCAAGAATATCGCGCAGATCTTTGATCGTCTCGATGAGCTCGCGGTATTCATTAATGATCTTCTCGCGCTCGAGCCCAGTCAGTTGATAGAGTCGTAAATCGAGAATCTGATTTGCCTGGTGTTCGCTGAAGGCGTAGCGGCCTTCATTCAGGCGCGCTTCGCTGCGGATGAGAATGCCGATCTGCTCGACCTGGCGACGAGTGAACTCGAACGCGAGCAGTTTGACCCGCGCTTCATCACGATTGGCTGATCCCCGAATAATGCGTAGAAATTCATCCAAGTTCGCTAGCGCGATCAGGTAGCCTTCCAGCGTCTCGGCGCGTTCCTCCGCTTTGCGCAACTCAAATCGCGTCCGCCGCAACACCACTTCGCGCCGGTGCTCGATGTAGGCGGCGTTGGCTTCCTTGAGCGAAAGCAGCTTCGGTTTGCCGTGATCAATCGCCAGCATGATCACCGCGAACGAACTCTCCATCGCGGTGTGTTTGTAGAGATTGTTGATCACCACCTTCGGGTTCGCATCGCGCTTAAGCTCGATAACCACTCGCGTGTTCTCGTCGGATTCATCGCGGATAGCGCTGATCTCGGTAATGACTTTGTCGTTCACCAATTGCGCGATGCGCTCGACCAGCGTGGCCCGGTTCACGTTGTACGGGATTTCCGTGATGACGATTTGCTCGCGGCCACCCTTGAGCTCTTCCACGCCGGCTTTCCCGCGTACTTTCATCGAGCCGCGGCCGGTCTCGAGATACTGGCGAATGCCTGCCATCCCGAGAATCGCGCAGCCGGTGGGGAAATCCGGCCCTTTCACGTGCTTAATCAGCCCGTCGAGCGTGATTTCGGGATCGTCGATTTGGGCGCAAATCCCATCGATGACTTCGCCGAGGTTATGCGGCGGAATGTTTGTCGCCATGCCGACGGCGATGCCGGTCCCTCCATTGACAAGCAGATTCGGGAACGCGCTCGGGAACACCGTCGGCTCGGTGCGCGTCTCATCGTAGTTCGGGACAAAGTCCACCGTGTCTTTGTCCATGTCGGTCATGAGGGCGGCGCCGAGATGCGTCATGCGCGCTTCGGTGTACCGCATGGCCGCGGGCGGATCGCCCTCGACTGACCCGAAGTTCCCCTGCCCATCCACCAGTGGCTCGCGCATGGCCCAGGGCTGCGCCATGTGCACCAGCGTGGGGTAAATCACCGCCTCGCCGTGCGGGTGATAGTTACCGCTGGTGTCGCCGCAAATCTTCGCGCACTTACGATGCTGACGGTTCGGAAAAAGCGATAAGTCATGCATCGCATAAAGAATGCGACGCTGGCTCGGCTTAAGCCCATCGCGTGCGTCCGGCAGCGCGCGCGAGATGATGACGGACATCGAGTAATCGAGGAACGACCTCGATACTTCTTCGGCGACGTTGATTGGCTCTACTTTTTCGTTGGCGTTATACATTTCTAATCAGGCGACGGCGAGCGGCTCCTTTGCTTCGCGATAGCGCGCCTCCCACTCGGCCGAGATTGCATCGGCCTGCTTCACCGTGGAAGGCTCGAGGAACGATCGACGCGGTACTCGGATCCTGAGGAACCTTAGGACGGCGGCCAGCGTCTGTTCATAGTCCGCGGCCAGATTTTCGTACTCAATCGTGAACGCTTCTGCTCCGGTGCGCTGGAAAAACTGGTTCCACGCTTCTTCTTCGCTGCGGACCTCGGACAGACAACGATCGATTAGTGCCGCATCGAAGTACGGCTCCCCCACCGGGTCATCATTCCCTCGTACTTTCCACTGGCCGGTTTGATAAGCGCGCGCTTTCGAGATGGCCTGCCGGATTTTATCGCGACGCTGAATGCGAATGAGCTGCAATCGCGGAAATGCATTCCGCAGCACGTCGATTTCGCAGCCATCACCAAACGCGTGTGTGCCGCGCAATCGTTCCACGAACCAATTAAGGTACCAGCCCATGAGCTTGAACCCGAAGACCTCGTTCGACGTCACCGTCCGGTCGATGATCCCACGCACGTACTCGGCATAATGCCGCTGCGGATCGAGCTGGTATTTCTCAGCGTACATCGCGGCAAACAGCTCGCAGAAGAACTGGTTCGGCCGCCCTGCGCGCCGCGTCGCATGCAAACCGTCACTCAGCAAATTACTACCGGAGCGCGCCACCGCACAGATGCAATAACAGCGGCGCGGGTAACGAAGTTTACGGATAACTGAACTGACAGTGTTCACACTTATTGATAAGCTTCTCGCCGATGCCGCACCGCAGCGACATCTACAATTCGCTCTAAGCATTCACGCTGTAGAATGCGATAATCTCCGACGCGAATGCGCCAAAGGTTGCGCGCGTTCTTGAGTTTCTTACAACGTGACGGCCGCGGATTTGTCGCGAGACGATCAACCGCCGACACCACACGGGAGGAGACATTCAGCGGCAAACGCAAGACCTCCTTTTCAGCCGAACGTGCAAGGACGATAACATAATCAGCCACGCGCCTTTTCAGCCTTCATCAGGCGTTTCTTCACTGCAGTCCACGTCACGCGCGGTTCGTTTTTGCGCCGCTCGCAAAGGAGCTTGTCGTAGAAATCGTCCCAAAGGCGACCATGCCGCTTCAGGTCGATGAGCACTGCCTCAGGTTTGCCTTTGCCGTTGGTCAGGAACTTGATCCCCGTCATGTCACACATCCAGGTTGCGCACATTGAGCGCGTTATCTTCGATGTACTGCCGTCGCGGCTCGACCACGTCGCCCATTAACTTGGAAAACATCTGGTCGGCTTCCACCGCGTTGTCCTCGTTCAGATCCACTTTCAGCAGCTTGCGTTTCTCCGGATTCATGGTCGTCTCAAAGAGCTCTTTCGCGTTCATTTCGCCCAGACCTTTGAAGCGTTTGATCTGCACGCCGCGACGGCCGATCTCGAGAATTTTCTGGAGAATTTCCGGGATTGAAAAGAGCGGGTGCGAAACAGCGCGATCCCCTTCGCCTTCGATCAGCTCGAAGATCGGCTGATCGCTTGCGGCGTAGTGATCGACCTTCAGCCCTTTGCGCGCGAGTTCGCCGATGATTTTTTGGATGGTCGTTGATTCGTGCAGCTCGATCAGTTTGCCGCGACGCCGATTCACGCCGTTTGTCTTCGGCGGGGCGCCCAGCGGCAACAGCTCCTGCCCCATTTCCTCGTCGAACAGGTTCAGATCTGTGTTCGCTTCATGGAATTTCCGCACCGCTTTTTCGTCGTGGAAATAGTGGACCGTCTCTTCATTGCCATCACGCACCTTGACTAAGTACGCGGGCAGCTTGGCTGATTTTGACTCTCGCTCGCCGAGGAAGCTCTCGAAGTCGCCGCCATGCCGTCGGATCGCTTCGCTTAGCTTGGATAACTTCTCGAGCGACTCAAGAATGTCCTTTAGCTGCACGGCCGTGACTTCCTTCTCGTCCGCAAGATTCTTCAGCCGCACGTCTTCGGCGCCGAGAGCTATCAAAATCTTGTTCAGCTGCACATCGTCATCCACGTACTCTTCGCGTTTCTTGCGCTTGATCTGGTAGAGCGGCGGCTGAGCGATGTAGATTTTCCCGGCGCGCACGAGCTCGGTCATTTGCCGGAAAAAAAACGTGAGCAACAAAGTACGAATATGCGAGCCGTCCACATCCGCGTCAGTCATGATGATGATGCGGCCGTAACGCAGCTTGCCGATGTCGAAATTCCCTTCGTCCTTTTCTTTGCCGTTGCCGTTTCCTTCTTCCCTCGCTTTGCCGATGCCGGTGCCGATGGCGGTGATCATCGCCTGGATTTCGTTGTTCTTGAGGAACTGATCGATCCGTGCTTTCTCGACGTTAATCAGTTTCCCGCGGATCGGCAGAATCGCCTGGTAACGCCGATCCCGCCCCTGCTTGGCCGAGCCGCCGGCCGAATCACCTTCCACGATGTACAGTTCGGTTAATTCCGGGTCGCGCTCGGAGCAATCCGCCAGTTTTCCTGGCAACCCGCCGCCGGTGAGTGCGCCTTTGCGGATCGTCTCGCGCGCTTTGCGCGCCGCTTCGCGCGCCCTCGCAGCCGTGAGCACCTTGTCAAAAATACGCCGGGCGATCGGCGGGTTCTGATCGAAGTACGTCATCAGTCCCTCGTAAACGGTCGAGTTCACCACGCCATCGATTTCGGTGTTTACGAGCTTCACTTTGGTCTGTGATTCAAAGCGCGGGTTCGGCAGCTTGATGCTCAACACGCAAACGAGCCCTTCGCGCACATCATCTCCAGAGATGGTCGGGTCCTTTTCCTTGGTGAGATTATTCTGGCGCGCGTATTGATTAATGGTGCGCGTTAAAGCGGTGCGGAACCCGGTCAGGTGCGTGCCGCCGTCAGGATTCGGGATGGAATTGGCAAAGCAAAGAATCTGGTCGTTGTAGCTGTCGTTGTACTGAAGTACGCAATCGACAAAGATCTCGTCACGCTGCCGCGAAATTGCGATCGGCTTCGCATGGATGACCTGTTTGTTCTCGCCCAGTTGGCGCACGAATTCTTCAATGCCGTGCTTGTAGAGAAACGCTTCCTTTTTCGGCGAAGCCGCCCGCTCATCGGTGAGCGTGATCTCGAGTCCGGGATTCAGGAACGCCAGCTCGCGCAAACGCGTCGCCAGCCGCTCGAACTTGAACTCCGTGGTGATGGTGAAGATTGTCGGGTCGGGCAAAAACGTGATCAGCGTCCCGGTATTCTTCTTGTTTTTGACTTCGCCGATGACGCTCAGTTTTTGTGTGGTCTTACCCCTCTCGAAGGCCATGTGGAAGACCTTGCCCTCGCGCGTCACTTCCACTTTAAACCAGTCACTCAGCGCGTTAACGCATTTCGCGCCGACGCCGTGCAAACCGCCTGAGTACTTGTAGGCTCCCTGGCCGAATTTTCCGCCGGCATGCAGATTCGTGAGTACCAGCTCGACCGCCGGCATTTTCCACTTCGGGTGAATATCGACCGGAATGCCGCGGCCGTTATCGCGTACCGAAACGGACCCATCGACGTGAATGACGACCTCAATCCTGGTGCAAAATCCGGCAAGATGTTCGTCGATCGAGTTGTCCAGGACTTCGAACACCATATGGTGCAGGCCGCGCTCGTCCGGATCGCCGATGTACATGCCCGGGCGTTTCCGAACGGCTTCGAGTCCCTCCAGCTTGTCGATCTGCGCTGCGCCGTACTTTTGCGTCATGTCAATGCCCGTGGCGCGTTCCGCGGCGACAGATTGCTCGGGCAAATCGTCGTCCGTTTTTGGCAAGGAAGATGGTCGCGCGACCACGAGCAGAAATGTAGGTGGAAACAGGGGTCTCCACAACAAATATCTTGCATTATTTCCGTGGCGTTTTGCGCAATACCTTGCGGTTTGCCGCTCAGCCGACCGCATTATCTGGTGCAGAGCAGCCCGGTTAAGTACAGCTCTTTCAACCCCTCTTGACCACGCCTCGGTTGAACCGGAAAATGGCTGCGCCAATGCGCTCCCAGACTCTCTACGAAGGCCGCTGGATCTTTCTTCTTTTGCTCGCGCTCGGCCTCGCTTCAGCCTTCATCCTGCCATGGCTGGCCCTTCTATTCTTTGTTGCGTTTCTTTATGCCCTTCTCTTTTTTCGCGATCCGAATCGCAGCGACCCGGCTGACGCGAGGGCCGTCGTTGCCGCTGCTGACGGCGTCGTTGCCGATATCCGTGAAACTAACGAACCCGAAGTACTGAAAACGCAGAGTAAGCGCGTCGGCATCTTTCTTTCGGTGTTCGACGTCCACACCAACCGCGCACCGATCGCTGGGCGCATCACTTTTCGTCAGCACAAGAAAGGCCTTTGCCTCGATGCGCGCCATGCCGATTGCTCCGCGAAGAACGAATCAATGACGTGGGCATTTCAAAATGCGAGTACGACAATTGTCGTGCGGCAGCTTACTGGAGCGATCGCACGCAGAATCGTCGGCTGGGCAAAAGTCGGCGATGAAATGAGACGGGGCGAACGTTTCGGCATGATCCGCTTCGGCTCGCGCACGGAAGTTTACCTGCCGCTCGAGGCCGAGCTTTTGGTGAAAGTAGGCGACCGGGTAAAAGGCGGCGCGAGCATCATCGCGCGGCTGAGGTAATGTGGCGCGAGTTTTTAACTTGCGACTAATATCCAGCGGCAAGTTACAAACTCGCCCCGCGAAATGAACGGACAGCCGAAGATCTACCTGCTCCCGAACCTGATGACAGCCGGGAATCTCTTCTGCGGCTTTGCTGCCACACTGAAAATCGTGCAGGGCGCGCTGATCCAATGGTCCGATCCAGACGCTGCTGCCGCGCTTTTTCACGCTGCCGTCTGGTTCATCCTCGGCGCGTGCATCTTCGACGTACTCGACGGCCGTCTCGCGCGCCTCGGCGGCCAGGACAGCGCATTCGGCCGCGAATTTGATTCGCTCGCGGACATCGTTTCCTTCGGCGTCGCGCCGGCGCTGATGGTTTACCGCGTGGTGTTGATCGATTTTCCCCGTGCCGGCTGGCTCGTCGCGTTTGTTTATCTGGTTTGCGGCGCGCTGCGCCTTGCGCGCTTCAACACTGTCGCAGCATCTGAGAACGCGAGCAGCGGAAAGGAATTCACCGGATTCCCGATCCCGGCGGCGGCGGGGCTGATCGCGTCACTCACGTTGTTTATGCTGTGGTGGCTCGGCGAACGTGACCATCTTATCGGTCGCTGGAAATGGGTGCTGCCACCGCTCATGCTTTTCCTTTCCGTGATGATGTTCAGCCGGTTGAACTATCCGAGTTTCAAGGCCATTACCTGGCGAACTACGCGTTCGCTTCCGCGTTTTCTCGTCATCAGCCTCGTACTTTTATTCACCGTGATGAACTATGAATGGATGCCGGCGCTACTTTTCCTCTGTTATCTTCTCTACGGCTTCTTGCGCCCGTGGGTGTCGAAACGCTGGCGCCGGGAAATCGAGGAAGAGATCGGCGAAGAAGACTTGGTGAATAGTGAACAGTGAATGCTCGTCACTAGTCGCCAGTGACTAGTCACTGCTCTCAGCATTCAGCGCCGCCAGTACCTCGGGATCGCGCACATCGGCCCACGAGCCCTGCAACTCGAACGCCACCACATTCGCGGACTGCGCCATCTCGCGAATGGCGTCGGTGAGCTCGTACTCACCCCGCGCCGAGCTTTGCAGCCTGGCTGTGTACTTAAAAATCGCCGGCCGGAACACGTAAATCCCGGCGTTGTACCAGCGGCTCGTTAGCTTACTTCGCTGCGCCTTTTCCTGCACATCCGTGACCTTCATCTGTTCATCGACGAACACCGCGCCGCCTTTGCTGCAATCTTCGCCCGCCTTCACCGTCACGATTGCCTCAATCTCATCCGGCAAATCAACGAGCCGCTGGTAGTTCAACGGATCAACCAAAATATCGCCGTAATGCAGAATGAACGGCTTCTTCGCGACAAACTCGCGCGCCAGTTCCACCACCCGGCCTGTTCCGTCCTGAACAACCTGCGCCGCGTAGGAAATCGCCACGCCCAGCTCCCGCCCGTCCCCGAAGTAGTCCTTCACTACATCCGCGCGGTACCCGACCACGATCAGAACCTCGCGGACCCCAGCGGCCGATAATCCATCCACGATGTGCCGCAGAATCGGCTCGCCACGTACTTCGATCATCGGTTTTGGAATAGAACTCGTTAGCTCCCGCATGCGAGTACCGCGGCCGGCAGCGAGAATCACCGCTTTCTTTATTTCCGCCATGATGTGCGCGGTGAGTGGAAGAGCAAGCCCGGCAAATAAAGTTCGAGGTAACGCCGCGGGATCCCTCGGGTTCGTTCGGGATGACAGTTGATTTGCGGCGCGCATTCGGCCAGCATCCCGCCCGTGCTGAAATTCCTCGGCAAGTACCGCGAGACAGGGTTGCTGCTTTTGCGCGCGAGCATCGGCCTGATTTTCATCCTCGTGTGCGGGCCGGTGTTACTCGGGGGTCAACATCGCTGGGCGCAATTCGGCAGCGCGATGCGCGTTTTTAACTTTCACGCGCATCTTGGCTGGTGGGGATTTGCCGGCGCGCTGGCCGGATGCATCGCTGGCATCCTCATGGTGCTTGGCCTCGCCTTCCGCTTTGCGGTCCTGCTGGCATTTTTGATCTCTCTCGTCAACGCCGTTGCTTTCGCCCACCATGAGCACCTCAGGAACTCCGTCGTGCCGATCGAACTCTGCGTGGTACTCATCTGCCTCGCGTTTCTAGGCCCGGGCAAGTACAGCGTGGACAAAAGCTGACACTCAGTCGCCTGATCCGCTTGCGCCGCTCTGCTCGGTTTTATTTTCCGATGGGCTCTTGATCACAAGCGCGGGCAGATCAGCCTGCTTGATCATCGCGATTACCTTCGGCAGCTCGCCGTTCTTGATGTCGGCCCATTTCTTCAACTGCTCATCCAGGCGGCTGTTCAACATGGCGAAAACGTCGAGCTGCCCTTTCGTTGGCGCATGATCCCCGGCTTCAATGGAGTGGCTGAACGAATCGAACTCTTCGTTGAGCATGTTCGGGAAGGCCAGGTTCGCTTCCGAGCCTTTCATATTCACTTGGATCAACTGCTCCTCGACTGCTGACATGTCGCGCTCCATCGCGTCGGCGGAATCGAGGGCCACTTTCACTCGCGGTTCTTCACCGAATTTCTCGTGCAAGGTTTTGATCTGCGATTTCACGTCGCGAATCTCGTTGACCGCTTCGTGCAGTTCTGAAATCCGCTGCGCCACCTGTTGCGACAACGCGAACTGCTTTTGCAATTCCAGCTCCTGATCTTTTGTGCGCGGGTCCATCACCAGATGCAACGTGGCGGTTTGCGTCTTGCCATCGGCGCTGAGTTTGACCTGGTACTCACCCGGCATGGCGAGCGGCCCACGCGGGCCGTTGCCGGAGTAAAACGCGCCCGGTATTTGCACCGGATCATTGTAGCGCAAGTCCCAGGCGAACCGGTTCATGCCTTCATTGGCGGGGATCGTTTTCACAGGCTCGACGCGGTCCGGCCATTCCGGCGGCTGCTCATTGTCTTTCTTCTGCCTGCTCGAGAGATGGCGCACGAGCTTGCCGTTGCTGTCGAAAATGTCGAGCGTCACTTCATCTTTCGGCGCGGTTTTGAAATAGTAATCAATGAGCGCGCCTGGCGGCGGATCATCGCCCACCGGCTGCCGCTTATCGAACTCCTCGGGGTAATGCAATCGCAACGCAGTTTGCGGCTGGTAAAGTACAACGTCATCGCTCGCGTTCTGCGGATTGAGTTGTCGCAGCGGCGTGACATCATCCAGCACCCAGAAGGCGCGGCCGTGGGTGGCGGCGACAAGATCGTCATCTTTTACGACCAGGTCATGAATGGGCGAAGGTGGCAGGTTTAACTGCAACGGCTGCCAATGTGCGCCGTCGTCTAACGAGAAATAGACTCCCAGCTCCGTGCCGGCGTAGAGCAGACCTTTGCGCTTCGGATCTTCGCGGACGGTGTGCGTGTAAGCGCCATCAGGAATGCCGTTGTTAATCGCCGTCCATGTTTTGCCCAGATCGTTCGTCTTAAAAAGATAGGGCTTCAAATCGTCCAGCCGGTGCCGGTCAACCGCCATGTAAGCCGTGTTGGCGTCATGCGGCGACGGATCAATGATCGAGACCGTACTCCACTCCGGCATTTTGGGCGTGACATTCGCCCAGGTCTTTCCGTCATCCGTACTCACGTGGACAAGGCCATCATCGCTGCCTGCCCACAACGTGCCCTGCTGCTTGGGCGACTCCGCCAGCGCGAAAACGGTGTCGTAGTACTCAACCGAAGTGATGTCCTTCGTCAGCGGCCCGCCGCTCGGCTGCTGCTTCGATTTGTCGTTTCTCGTCAGGTCATTGCTGATCTGCGTCCAGCTCACGCCGCCGTCGCTGGATTTGAAAACGCATTCCGCCGCGGTGTAGAGCACGTCGGGGTTATGCGGCGAAATCATCAGCGGCGAAACCCATTGGAAGCGGTGGACGAGATCGGCGGCGCCGTGGCCGGAATTATCGAGCGGCCAAACGCTCATGTCGCGCGATTCCTCTTTCGCTTTGTTGTAGCGGTTGATGTAGCCCTCGCTGTTTGAGTAAATCACGTGCCAGTCGCGCGGATCAGCGAAGACAAAGCCGCATTCGCCGCCGCCGGCGGGATACCAATCCTGCGGCCCGATCACGCCCGAATCCGTGCGGCTGGCGATGCAGACGTTCGAGTTATCCTGTTGCGCGCCGTAGATGTGATATGGGAACGCGTTGTCGGTCGCCACGTGGTAAAACTGCGCCGTCGGCTGATTGTTTTGCGTTGTCCATGTTTTGCCGCCGTCAGTTGAAATGCTCGCGCCGCCATCATTGGCATTGCCGATTCGCTTGGGATCAGTGGGATCAATCCACAACCCGTGATGATCGCCATGACGCGCCGGAAGCAGCGTGAAATTTTTGCCGCCATCCACAGATTTGAAGGCGCCG
>JAFASN010000125.1 GCA_019244415.1 Verrucomicrobiota bacterium
CTGCGACAGGCCGTCGAGCTGCGCGGCGCAAGCTTTCTCTGGATTCACGATCTCTCGCAGCCGGATACGGTGGCGCACATCGCCGGCCTGGGCTGGCCTATCAACGTCCTGCCGTTGCTCATGGCCTGCACCAGCTTCTGGATGACATATCTCACACCCAAGAGCGGCGATCCCACCCAGCAACGCATGATGATGTTCACGCCCATGATCTTCATCATTTTCTGCTACAATTTTGCAGCCGCGCTCGCTCTGTATTATACAACTCAGAACCTGCTCACCGTGCTCCAGCTTTACGTGAACAAGCGCCAGCCGGTGCCTGCGCCGGCTGTGCCCGTCGCAGCGACGGCAGCAGCAGGCCGCGGCAAAAAACGACGATGACTCCGAAGGAACTCCTCGATACCATCCTGGGCTACCTCGGGTTCGTGGTGGAAATTGCCGAATCGCAAAACGAGGCCGGTAATCTCGTGCTGCAAATTTACACCGAAGAAAGCCGCCGGCTCATCGGCCGTGACGGTTCAACGCTGGAAGCGATTCAGTTTTTGTTGAATCGGTTACTTCAATCCAAAGACAAGAACGCCGACAAAGTCATCGTCGATTGCGAGCATTACCGCTCCATGCGCGAAGACCGCATCGTGCAGCGCGTGCGCGACTTGGCTGAGCGAGTGCGCATCACCGGCCGCTCGCTCCAACTCGAGCCAATGAACTCGTACGAGCGCCGCATCGTCCACAACGCATTCAAAGATGACCCGGAGATTGCCACGTGGAGCCCAGATGATTCCGCGCGGATAAAGCAGATCACGCTACTAAAACGACAGCCTAAGAAACAAGCGCCGGCGGAACAGCAATCCGCGTAACAGTAGCGCCTTGCCTACCAACTGACGTTCAGCGAAGTGCCCGTACTTAAGTACACAGCTCGAACACGATTTTCCCGTCGCGTTTGCCCTCACCAGCGCGTGTCACCGCAATTTTGAAGTCCCGCAACGGGAACGTCGCTTCCACTTTGGTCTTCAGCTGCCCGCGTCTCGCCATCTCGAAGATCGGGCCGAATGCCGCCATTCGTTCCGCCTGCGTGGCGTTGTCGTACCACTTGTTGATCCAGATACCGCGAAACCGCAGGTCTTTGAAAATCAAGAGACCGTTCGGGATTTTCAGGGGCTGCAAACCCATCGCGCCGTAGGTGACGAGAGTGCCACCGGGCGCAAGGCAATTGGCCAGGCGCAACGCGCTCTCGCCTCCCACTGCATTAAGGGCAAGCCGAATTTTCGCGCCGCCAGTCTGCTCGCGCACCTTGTCGCGTAGCTTGTCGGCATCGATCAGCACGACGTCGCCGCCTTCGGCCTGGAGCTCGGGGATCAATTCTTCACGGCGAACGATGTTTACGGTTTTGAGCCCGAGCTCACGTGCGATCTGGATCACGGCGCGGCCAGCGGCCGAATTGGCGGCATTTTGGATCACCCATTCATCGTGCTCGAGTTTCACGTAGCCGTGCAGCAGCCGCCAGGCGGTGAGTGGATTGATCTTCAACATCGCCGCCTGGACGGGATCGATCTCCGCTGGCACACGCACGAGCTCGCCCGCATCGATCGCGACCGCATCGCGCCAGGTGCCGAGGTTATGCGGCGCAATCACGAGATCGCCGGTCGTTAGGTTACTAACGTTCTCGCCGAGCTCGGTGACAAGGCCTGCGCCTTCGAAACCGGGAGTCGCCGGCAATTGGGGACGCACCGGGTACTTACCTTCGATTTGGTTCAGATCAGCCGGATTGACCGGCGCGGCGCACAGTTGCACCACCGCCTCACCGCGCGCAGGCCGCGGCCAGGGCTGTTCCTCAATCCGCAAAACCTCCGCAGGATTTCCGTGCGCTGAATAGATCAGTGCGTTAATCGTTTGGCTCGCCATGACTCGGCATCGTAGCGGCGACATCGGCGCGAGCAACCTCCAAACGGGCGCGCGTTTCGCGCTTCTCGGTCTCAGCGTCAATGCCGTGTTCGCGGTGGCAAAGATTACCGCCGGCATTTTCGGCAACGCCTACGCGCTTATCGCTGATGGCATCGAGTCGTCGCTCGATGTGGCGGGCTCGATCGTGATCTGGAGCGGGCTGCGCTTTGCCGCGCGTCCACCCGACGCCTCTCACCCTTACGGGCACGGAAAAGCCGAGCCGCTCGCCGCGGTGGTCGTGGCGCTGGGCGTACTCGCTGCCGCTGCCGCGCTCGCCTTCCGCAGCGTGCACGAAATGTTTGGGCGTCATCACGCGCCCGCGGCTTTCACGCTCGTCGTCTTGGTGGGCGTCATCATCATCAAGGAAACGCTTTTCCGTTTCATGAACCGCGTCGGGCGTTCGCTCCAGAGTACCGCGATCACAACGGACGCCTGGCATCACCGTGCGGACGCAGTCACCTCGGCGGCAGCGCTGCTCGGGATTTCCGTTGCATTGATCGGCGGCGAAGATTGGCGGCAGGCGGATAATTACGCCGCGCTGTTTGCCTGCGCCGTGATTGCCACCACTGGCGCGCGTCTGCTCGGTCCAGCTTTGGCCGAGATACTCGACACCGCGCCGGGCGGTGAGATTGGCGCCAGCATCCAGCAAGCCGCGCGTTCCGTTCCCGGCGTCCTCAGGCTCGATAAATGTTTCGTGCGCAAAATGGGCGTTCATTACTACGCCGATTTGCATGTGCAGGTAAACGGCGCGATCACCGTGCGTGACGGGCACGAACTCGCGCACCGCGTGAAAGATGCGATCCGAGCTACTGACCCGCGCATCGCCGACGTGCTCGTGCACATCGAGCCGGCGTGATGAGGCTAAAGGGCTCCAAGTACATCGCACAAGCCGTCAGCTAACTTCCGCCTGGCGGTCGAAATTTGCCGCGAAAAACGCACCACTCGGGCCACAGCCGCCGGATTTCCCGCCAGGTGCGGCAGCAATCGCGAAAACTTCGTGCGCTGCGCCGCAACATCGAACAACACCTCGGGCGGGGCGGGGAAGCGCGCGGCGGGCGAGTCGCTCACGACGCGCAACGACAGCATCGGTATTTTTTTCGCCGCGCACATCTGCGCAATAGTTTCCGTTTCCATGTCGATCGCGATCGCGCCGTGCTCGCGTCCGATCCTGTAACGGTCTTCCACCAGATCGAGAACGCGAGTTGCCGAGAAAATATTTCCGATCGAGGCGTTTGGCAGCACTTGCCTCGCTTTTACCGCAAGCTCTGCGTCGGAACAGTTTGCGCCAATCACGAGATCGCCCGGCGCGAGATCATCGTTTGTTCCGCCGCAGAATCCGCTGCTGATGAGCGTGCGCGGAAGTTCGTGCGCGAGGAAAGCGCCCAGCCGCCTCTCACATTCGCGCGCGCCCACACCGGTGTGAACAACACGCGTACTTTGCGGCTTCCGATCTCTGTTTTCCTTGCGCAGGCGTCGCACGAACGCGCTGCTTTCCGGCGGCAACGCGAACGTCACCGCGATCATTTCGCCTCGGCGATCTGCACCACAATGGAGATCTTCTCTTCCGGCTTAACTGTAGAAGGAATTGTCCCGCTCGTTGTACTTCCGGCGAGATTTGCCACGGCATCGCGAAATTCGGCGGCGCGTTTCGCCGGCAGCTCCGTCAGTACTTCGGTGCGGCCATTGTCGGGAATGCCTTTCGTCACATTGCCTCCCAGCCGCGTCGCCATCTGCGCGATTTCATCCTGGACGGTTGCTGCCGTGTTAGGCGCGGCGCGGACGGTCAGTTCGACGATCCCGAGAGGCGGTGGTGTCAACGCCGCCGCCGCAGCTTTATCCAGGGCCTGCTGAAGCTGCGCCCGGCTCTGCTTTTCCAGCAGCGCCCGATTCGGATTACTCGCTTCGTGCCGCGCGATGTAAACTAGTCCGAAGCCGACGTTCAGCGCTACCAACACGAGCGCGGCAAGAAAAATTTGGCGCGCGATCCGTCGCCCGCGCTGCGTCTCGCTTGTTTCAGGGAGGACAACTTCGAGCTTCTCAGCAGAACCTTGCGACGCAGAATGAATGTGTCGCGCCACGTCAAACTCGCGCCGCGCCTCGGCGCTGCTCATTAACTCCTCCTCGACGGCAGCCCGCTCGTGCTCGGGCAACTTGCCATCAAGGTAATTGAAGAGTTTGTCGGGATTCACATCCGCACCGTTCAGCGGCTCGAACACCCGCGCAAACCGCCGCGTATGACGATCAACGAAACAGCCGCAAACGACGTCGAGTTTCAGATGCTGATCGAGCGCGCCTCAGGCTAATCACTTAGCTCGACGTTCCAGTAGGCCAAGTCCACGAAATGTTTCCAGCTTTCGTGCTGCTGAGTACTAAACGTGACGTGCACAAACGGTCGCCACTTCGGCCGCTTCGGTTTGCGGATCAACGTCATGCGCGCTTCATGTGGCAGCCGGTTGCCCTTCCGCGTGTTGCACGGAATGCAAGAGCAGACCACGTTTTCCCACGCTGTCACACCGCCGCGATCGCGCGGCAGCACGTGATCAAGGTTCAGCTCGCTCCGATCAAAGACGTGTCCGCAGTACTGGCAGGTGTTTTTGTCGCGCTCAAAGACGTTGTGGCGGGTGAACTTCACTTCTTTCTTCGGCAGCCGATCAAACAGCACCAAGACGATCACGCGCGGCACCCGTACTTTGAAGGAAACCGTGGTGACCATTTCATCATGGTCAGGCTGCTGCGCGGAAAAATCGCGCCAACTGTGAAAATCGTGGGTGAGAAAATTGTTGTCCGCGTCGAGCGCGACCACTTGCGCGTGACCGGCGTAAAGCAAGGCAAATGCGCGCCGGGCCGAGCAAATATTCACCGCCTGCCACAGGCGGTTAAGTACAAGCACCTGACTGTTCAGCAACATACAAATCGGGCGCACGGTTCCCGGCGCACTTACGTGGCTGTGACGGTACTATTCGGATTTTGGGTGTCAATTTGCACGGTTGTTATAAACTGGTGTCGTGCAGGTCAGCGACATCAGACACGTGGTCGAGCGCCAGCCTTTTCGGCCCTTCGGAGTACGCTTGTCGAATGGTGCTCAGTACGTGTTTACGGAGCCCCGGCAGTTCGGAGCACCGAAAAATCTGCGCATGATTTTCTTCTTCGATGAAGATGTTGCTGTTCGCATCGACACCGAAAACATTGTCGAGATTTTTGAAAGGTAGCTAACGAGCTCTCACCCCGGCGCGTTTCACGAAATCACCACGCGCGCGCTGCTGATCGTCCGGGCTGCCGCCGGCGGAGTTTCCAAGTGCAGCTTCTTCGGCAGGCAAATATTGTTTGAAGCGGCTTTTATCAATCGCTTTCATAAATGCTTCGTGCGGCGATACCAAACCTTTCTCGAGTAGCGCGAAGATCGCGTCATCCATAAACTGCATCCCCTGCGCGCGTCCTGAAACAATGACATCCTGTAGCTTCTGCGTGGCGCCTTCGCGAATAATCGCGGCGACCGCGGCATTGGCGACCAGGATCTCGTTGACAGCAAGCCGGCCCTGCGCATCAGCGCGCTTCAGAAGCAATTGCGCCAGCACACCGCGCAGCGAATTCGCCAGCATCGTGCGCGCCTGTGCCTGGCGGGCGGCGGGGAAAGCATCGATCATTCGATCCACTGTCTTGCGCGCGTTGTTCGTGTGCAGCGTTCCAAAAACGAGCAGCCCGGTTTCAGCGGCGGTAAGTGCGAGCGAGATCGTCTCAAGGTCGCGCATTTCGCCCACGAGCACGATGTCTGAGTCTTCCCGAAGCGCTGCCTTCAGTGCATCGGGAAACGAGCGCGAGTTCGCCGGTACTTCCCGCTGGGTGATGATGCTTCGCTTGTTTCCGTGCACGAACTCGATCGGCTCCTCGATCGTGACGATGTGGCGCGAAAAATTCTCGTTAATGTAGTCAATCAGCGCCGCCAGGGTTGTTGATTTGCCCGAGCCGGTCGGGCCGGTGACAAGTACCAATCCACCGCGCAGATGCCCGAACTCGCGCACCACCGCCGGAATTCCGAGCTGATCCAGGGTCGCAACCTTCGTCGGGATCAGCCGGAAAACAGCGCCGTAGCCGTTTGCCTGTTTCAGATAATTGCACCGGAAACGCGAGTCCCGATCCATCTCGTAAGCGAAATCGAGATCGCCGCGTTCCTCGAAAAATTTCCAGTTCCGCTCACCCGGCAGTTCGCTCAACATCATCATCGCTTCATCGCGCGAGATGGGCTCTGAACGCATGGGCATTACATCGCCGTGACGGCGCATTTTTGGCGGTTGGCCTTCGCCGATGTGCAAATCAGAAGCGCCTTCAGCGACGATGGCCTGGAGGAACTGGTCGAGGTAAGCCATCGACTAGAGAACGAAATCCGGAATGCGACTGACGAAACAATAACCAAAGGCGGAAGGTGAAAGCACGGCGTCACGGCTCGATCGAGGTCGGGCCTTCAAAATTATTGCGGGTTTCGTCATTGGGAGTTCGGCATTTCGCCATGGAAATGCTGCCGCATCGCTTGTTTCTGGTCAGCGCGGGCGAGCGCTTCCTCAGCTGAAATAAATCCGCGGTCGTAAAGCTCGATCAGTGCGTCGTCCATCAGTTGCATTCCTTGTTTGCGTCCCGTTTGGATGATGCCGGGCAGCATGTAAGTCTTGGCTTCGCGAATGACGTTTGAGACGGCAGGCGTATTCGTCAGCGTCTCGAGCGCGAGTACGCGGCCGGTGTTATCCGCGCGCGGGATAAGCTGCTGGCTGATGATGCCGCGCAATGATTCGCTCACCATGATACGGATTTGCTCCTGTTGGTCGGGCGGGAAAACATCGAGCACGCGGTCGAGCGTACGCGCGGCGGTACCGGTGTGCAGTGTCCCGAGTACGAGGTGGCCGGTTTCCGAAGCGGTAATGGCGAGTGAAATCGTCTCGAGGTCGCGCATTTCGCCCACCATGATTACATCCGGATCTTCACGCAGCGCGCCGCGCAACGCTGCGCTGAACGATCGCGTATGCGTGTGGACTTCGCGTTGTGTGATGTGGCAATTCTTCGGCTCGAAGACGTACTCGATCGGGTCCTCGAGAGTAATGATATGTTCGCGGCGTTCGAGGTTAATCTGCTCGACCAAGGCGGCGAGCGTAGTCGATTTCCCGCTCCCGACCGAGCCGGTCACCAGGATGAGGCCGTTGTGAAAGCGCGTCAGCAACTTTAGGTACTCAGGTAACCCGAGCTCATCCATCGTGCGCACATGCGTGTTGATGATGCGAAAGACGAGGTCAGTACCGAGGCGTTGCCGCACCACGCTGGCGCGGTAACGGCCGCTGGCATTCGCATACGCGAAATCGGCATCGCCGCGCTCTTCCAGGAGGTCGCGGTGCGTATCAGTCAGGAATGTGTGGGCGAATTGCGCCGTCTGCTCGGGTGTGAGAGCCGGAGCGTCGGGCCAGATCGGTTGCAAGATGCCATGCAGCCGCCAGATCGGCGGCGCGTTGACTCCGAGGTGCACGTCCGATGCGCCGGCCTGCTGTGCGAGAGCGAGGTAATCATCGACGTGCTGTAGGAGGTGCGGCATGAGCAGCGCTCATGATGGCGGTAGACCGTGCGGGCGTAAAACTGAAAACAAAGTACGGAGTGGCTCTCTCGCAAGCTGGAAGCTCGCGCCAGACTGAGTGCACTAGATTTTCGGCGGACTTCCGCCGAAGCCGCCGAATTTCCGAGCGATGAGCTTGATCAGAAATGGCTTGGCGATGTCACCCGCAATCTTTGCCGCCGCCACCGCGAGGCCCGCTTTCTCCACCCCTTCGCCAGTATCCTCTTTCTTCTTTTTGCCAAAGCGAAAGAGCGGCTTCGGCTTCACGTAAACCTTCTTTTTCCGTGCCGGCGCCACCGCCATCAGGACGCCGAGGACGCCAAGCGCACTCATCCAAACCGCAGGCGAATGACGAAACGAGTTCTTGAACTTCCTTGGGAAATCCAGCTCGTAACGCAATCCAGCGAGCTCGCGACCCATGCGATCACGCGAAAGCGCGATGTCGCTCTTCAGCGCAGCTCTGTCTTTCCGAGGGATTTCAGCCATTGTCCATCCTTCTTCAATTCCGCGCGCGTGTCAGGGTAGAGACGCCCGCGCAGTTTACCCATTGCCAGGAAAACGCATGCGACCGCGAGGCCGACATGCAGCAAGCCGGCGATCAGCGCAATCCATGTCCACGACACTCCGGTAGCGTGCGCAATTCCGACGACGATGCTCGCCAGAATAAAAATGTAGCCGAATACCAGCGCGATGAGCGCGGCAACGCCGAATGCTGCCACCAGCCCCAGCTGGATGAGTACGGCTTTAGACTCGACCGCCAGCAGCGCCGCTCGCGTCTCCACATACGCGAACAGCGCGCTGACAAATCCTACCGCATTGTCGATCAACCCGGCGTGTCCGGCCGGATTTAACGACCTCGCGCGAGCCATGGCGGCTTAGCGCCGGAAGATTAACCCCAGCACGAAGCCGATTCCGAGCGCGGTACACACCGCTTTCATCGGGTTCTCGCGCACGTAATCTTCGCCGTCTTCCTGGAGTGTGCGCACACGCACCCGCGCATCTTCCCAGACCTGCGTCGCCTTATCGGCATAGTCGCCGGCCATCGAAGTCGCCGCCGTTTTCAAGTCTTCAGCCGCACGTCGCGCGTGGGTCCTGCTGCTCTCGAGCTTGTCCTGTGCAGCGCTGGATGCGCTGGAGCTGCTTCCACTTGTCCCACTTGTGCCGGTTGTGCCGCTTGTCCCGGTTGTGCTGCCCGTACTTCCGCCCTGGTTCATATTTTGCTCAGCCATGTTCTTCTCCTGTGTTGTTTCCGCCAATCGTGAACGCGGCGTCGCGCCGCGCAAACGCTTCCGAGTAAGAAACGTAAATGCCCGCGGCATTGCGCTTGCGTCGTCGAAAAATCTCTGCCCAAACTGGCTGGCCCAGTGCAGCAGAAAACCTGGATCTCCGCTATTGCTCGCGAAAGATGATCCGCGCTTTTGTTAAATCGTAGGGCGACAGCTCCACCGATACCTTGTCGCCGGGGACGATGCGGATGAAATGTTTGCGCATTTTACCGGAGATGTGCGCCAGCACGTTGCGTTTCCCGGGGAGATTGACGCGAAACATCGTGCCCGGCAGCACTTCGGTTACTGTTCCTTCTGTCACGATCTGCGCTTCCTTGGGCACGGCAGAAACGTAACTGACGGCTGAACGTTCGCAACCGACTGCATTTCGCCGGCTTGCTGTACTTTTGCTCGCGTGCAAGCAGCCGCTAAAAAATGGCAATTCAGCGGCAGCGCCGGTGTTACGATTATTGTAAGATTTACTATCGCAGTGAAGACCTCGTCGCAATCACCCCGGAGCTGGACTCGCGTCGGTCTGGTGATTGCGGCGCTTCTCGTACTTGCGCTGTTCATTTGGCACGTCATCGCCGTGCAGGGCTCACCTGACCCACTGCGGCCAAACACGAACGCAGCCGTCGCCTCGCTCGATATCGCGGTACTTGTCTTTCGCGAAGGTCTCGAGTGCATTCTCGTGCTTGCGGCCATTACCGCCAGCATGACTGGGGCCAAGCGCGCCCTTCGCCGCCCGGTCGCCGCAGGTGCAGGTCTCGCCTTCACCGCCACGCTCGTCACATGGTTTATCGCGATCGGAATCATGGGAACGTTGTCGCAGAGCGTGCCGGCGCTTGCGCTGCAAGCAGCGACCGGGTTGCTTGCCGTCATCGTGCTGCTCGTCATCATGAACTGGTTTTTCCACAAGATTTACTGGGGCGGCTGGATTCGTGCGCACAACCGCCGCCGTAAATCGCTGCTGGACGCGCAACGCCATACCCCGACCGCAAGCGCAAAACTGCGGTGGGGACTTGTGCTGCTCGGGTTTACCTCACTTTATCGTGAAGGCTTCGAGGTCGTGTTGTTTCTGCAAACGTATCACTTAAGGCTTGGCGGCAGCGTCGTTTTTCAGGGCACGCTTCTCGGCCTGGCCTTCGCCGGCGCCGTCGCCGTACTCACGTTTGTGGTGCAAGAGCGGTTGCCCTATCGCAAAATGCTCATCACGACCGGCATTCTCCTCGGGGTCGTTCTCCTCGTCATGGTCGGCGAGCAGGCGCAGGAAATGCAGCTCGCCCACTGGATTTCCACGACGCCGATTCCGGCGCTGGAAAACGTTATCCCGGGTTGGGCAGGTCTTTGGTTTTCAGTTTTCCCCACTTACGAAACGCTAGCCGCGCAATTGATCGCGGCGCTGCTCGTAGTCGGGTCGTACTACGGCGCCCGGCGACTCGGCGGCATTCCGCTGGCCGGAAGCGATCCAGCTAAAGAAAGCCTGGTTTTGCACGGCCGCGTCGTGCCGAATTGAGGATTCGGAACCACAAACAAAGCGGCGTGTTTTGTCGGCCCACCATTCCTGGTTGGCGCGAGGCTCACTTACGTCTCCAGCTCCACTCGCGCGAATTCCTGCGCGTGCTGGTTCGCGGTGTGTTTTCCTTCGCAGAATTCCTCAATCATCTTGCGGTTAAACGCCGGGATGTCTGCCGGTTTGCGGCTCGTCACCAGTCCGTTATCCACCACGACTTCTTCATCGACCCAATGGCCGCCGGCGTTTTTCACATCGCTCTGGATGCGCTCCCATGAAGTGAGTTTGCGGCCGCGCACCACGCCGGCGTCGATCAGCACCCAGGCGGCATGGCAGATCGCCGCCACCGGTTTGCCTTCGCGGAAAAAATGCCGGACGAACTCGAGCGCGTCCATGTTGGCTCGCAGCTCGTCTGGATTCATCAGGCCGCCCGGAATCATAAGCGCATCGAACTGCTCCGGCTGCGCTTCTTCCAGCGGAATGTCCACCGGGAATTTGTCGCCTTTGTCGGCGTGATTCATTCCCTGTACTTCTTTGCCCGCCGGCGACACAATCATTGTTTCCGCGCCTTCTTTCTCGAGCGCCTCGCGCGGTTTGGTCATCTC
This sequence comes from Verrucomicrobiota bacterium, assembly GCA_019244415.1. GTDB lineage: Bacteria > Verrucomicrobiota > Verrucomicrobiia > Chthoniobacterales > UBA10450 > AV69. The sequence continues at coordinate 10,912 of JAFASN010000125.1, forward strand.
CACCTGCTCGAAACCGTCCGCGACCAGGATCGCGATCTTCTTGCCATTAAGTTTAGCCATAAGTTATCTCCACAAACTGGTTCGACCCCGGTCGCGAGTTCGGCTGTAAATCAGCCCACGTACCGCTGCGCGATCGGCATCCGCCGCCCCACACCGAAGGCACGGCTCGTCACTTTCAATCCCGGCGCGGCTTGCGCTCGCTTGTACTCATTCAGGTCCACACGGCGCTGCACCCAGCGCACCGTCTTCTCGTCGAAGCCTTGCGCCACGATATCGGTCGCGCTGAGATTCTCTTCGACGTAAAGCCGCAGGATCGCGTCCAGCACATCGTAAGGCGGCAAGGTGTCCTGGTCCTTCTGGTTCGGCCGCAATTCTGCGCTAGGCGGCTTCTCGATCGTGCCGTGCGGAATAACTTCACGGCTGCGATTGATGTAACGCGCCAGCTCATAAACCATCGTTTTCGGCACGTCGCTGATCACTGCGAGGCCGCCGGCCATGTCGCCGTAGATCGTGCAATAGCCCACCGCCAGTTCGCTCTTGTTCCCAGTGGAAAGTACGATGTGGCCAAACTTATTCGACAGCGCCATCAGCGTCATACCGCGGAGACGCGCCTGCATGTTCTCTTCCGTCGCGTCTTCGGTCCGGCCGGCAAACACCTGTTTGAATTGCGCCTTGAACGTGGCGAACGCTTCCGCGATTGGAATCTCGAGGCATTCGATCCCGAGATTGCTCGCCAGCGCCAGCGCGTCTGTGACGCTGCCACGGGACGAAAACTGGCTCGGCATCGATACGCCGATCACGTTTGTCGCGCCCAGCGCATCAACAGCGATCGCGGCCACCACGGCAGAATCAATTCCGCCGCTCAACCCAAGTACAGCGCTTTTGAAGCCGCACTTCGCAATGTAATCGCGCAGGCCGAGTCGCAGCGCACTATAAAGTTCCTCCACGAGATCGCTCGAAGAAATCCGCTGGCAAGGCGCCGCCTCGGTATCGACGATCTCGATCGTCTCGCCAAAAGATTTTAGCTGGGACAGCAGCTCGCCGCGCGCATTGACTGCGAGCGAATGACCATCGAACACCAGCTCGTCATTTCCGCCGATGGCATTGCAATAGAAAATCGCGCGCTCGTACTCACCGGCGAGGCCGCAAATCATCTCACGCCGAATCTCCGGTTTGCGCACGCTGAAGGGTGAGGCGCTGACGTTGAGAATGACCTCCGCGCCTTGCGCCACTAGCGCGCGCACTGGATCGACGTCGTAAAGCTGGCGCGGCAGGTAGCGTTCTGTCCAGATGTCTTCGCAAATGGTCACGCCGATTTTGCGGCCGCGGAAATCCAGCGGCGCGATCCGCGCGGCCGGCGCGAAGTAGCGCGCCTCATCGAAAACATCATAAGTGGGGAGGAGCGATTTGTATGCTTTCTGGATGGGCTGCCCGCGCTGGAGGAGAGCGGCAGCATTGTGAAATGGCTTGCCGGGACCTTCGTTGTGATCGACGAAACCCACGAGCAGTGCGGCATCGCCCAGCCGCGCCTGCAATTTGTCCAGCATCGCGAGGTTATCAGGAACAAAGCGCGACTTAAAGACGAGGTCTTGCGGCGGGTAACCGGTGATCGCGAGCTCGGGCGTGAGTACGATTTCAGCGCCGCCGCGCGTGAGCTGCTCGTAAGCGTGGACGATTTTTTCGAAATTGCCGCGCAGATCGCCTACGGTGGCGTTGATTTGGGCGAAGCCGATCTTCATGCGCGCGAACGAAAGTACGCGGCGCGTCGCGGCGCGGCAACGAGTTTTGCTACTTGTGCTGGTCGTCGCTCGGGATGACGGCGTGATGCGCGTAGCCCTTGTTCAACGCATCATCGGCGCCTTCCACGAAAACTTTCCCCCACTGAATCAGACACGCCGCGGCAAAGCCGGCAATGGCGCAAAGGATCACTTTTTGGAAAAACGTCGCCTGCATCCGTTACTTTGAGCAGCAGGCGAAGTGCCAGTTCGCCCGTCACCCGCGTCTTACCAAAATCCCCACTGGCCCGTGTGCATGATCCACAGGCCGAGCAGCAGATTGGTACACGCGTGCGCGAGAATGCAGGACGGCAGGCTCTGAGTACGATAGGCAATGCCGTTGTAAATCGCTCCGGTGGCCGCCGCGGCCGGCCAGTCCGCGCGTGAGTGGCTCAGGGCGAAAGCTGCGGTGACAACCGCAAATGATAGCCAAGTGAAGGTGCCGAAAGGCACGCGGCGAAAATCTTCGTCGATCAAATAACGTAACAGAAAACCGCGCCAGAAGATCTCCTCGACAAATGGCACGACAATGACCAGCCGCAGAAAACGCAAGGCGATTGTCAGCCAGTAAATGACGCGATCGGAAAGTACCAGCGCCGGATCGAACCCGTCGATACGCGGCGCAAAGCCGAAGAATTGCTGCGGGGAAATCCAGAGGACGAATACCGCGGCGGCAACAGCAACGGTGAACGGCACATTGCGCAGCGCACCGAATTCGTAGCAGCGCCAGAACCAGAGGACGATCACAGCGCAGATGATTGTTTGTGCTGGGTAAATCCAGAACTCGGAATGTCGCAGCGCGAACGCGTT